>CAZLJT010000264.1:0-5029 GCA_964559905.1 uncultured Aquiflexum sp. | reverse complement strand
TAAGGTACTCTGGCAAAACAAGTATTGCCCCAAATGAAATAGCCATCACCTCCACTGATGAGAAATTCCTTAAGAAAATCCAGAATATAGTTGACAATGACCTTGGAGATTCTAATTTTACAGTTGATGAATTCTGTAAAAAACTCGGCATGAGCAGAATGCAGCTACACAGGAAGTTGACTGCTCTCACCGGTCTTTCCACATCAGCATTTATCCGTGACCAAAGGCTCAGATTGGCGATTCAACGGCTTGAAAAATCCGGAGATTCCATCTCAGAAATAGCCTATGCCGTTGGTTTCAGTTCACCCTCCTACTTTATCAAATGTTTCAAGGAAACCTATGGCATGACTCCCAGTGAATTCCTTGAAAAGCAAAAGTGATTTTTTTAACAAAACTAATTAGCACCCAAAAAATATGTAACTATTTTATTCATGAAGTCCAGAAATAGTAGAAGAATACAACCTTGTTCACTGAAACCTGTAAGATATCCTGACATCAATATTCTCGGCAACATGCCCGTGGGCTTTAAGCGAAAACCCCATGAAGAAACCATGAAACAACCTGTACATCAGACTGTACCTTTGATAAAACAAATGGTCATTATAACCTGCTGGTTTTTGGGTGTAAAGGGCAAACCGCTGATTGAAATCAATCCTTCCAAAAAGGAAATGATGGGCGATAAATGGGGCTGGCATCAATGCCTCCAGCCTGCTATTTTCCACATCCAAAGCATAATCTTTTGTCAGTTCTATACCTGCTCCCAGTGCGTTGATGGCAGTTATATTTTTATGAAATCCTCCTATTAAAGAAATAACGGGTTTTCTTCCCTCAGTCCATTTGGACTCTCTGGTGGTATAGGAAGTTTCCATATACCATTGGAAATTATAGGGTAAATAGGACTTTTCAAATGTCGGAAATAGTGAGGACTGAAAATAACGGTTGACCCCAATTCCGAGCATGGGATAATTGATTCCTTTATTGGGTTGGCTTTGACCTCCATTGGAAATATGGTTGTATGCAACTGTAAGCTGCGATGACCAATTTTCATTGATTCGGTATTCGATTTTGGGAGTGACAAAAAGAATAAAACTGATCGGCGAAGAGAAGAATATATTTTCGGGATTGGAAATCTCATCATATACTCTGTCCAAATAACTGACTCCCATTCCTGAAAGTATAGAAAAAGCAAGTTTTTCGTTTTTCCATAAAATCGGTTCAAAAGTACCGGAAAAACTATAGGCTGAACCGATTACGTCCTGATTGGCAAAATTATGGTAAGAAAGCTGTACACCTAGGTAATGAAAACAGTTGCATGCATCCCATCTGATTTTCCCCAGATTCATGGTTTGGTAATGAACATTAACGCCAAATGGATTGGATTGTGAAATTTCCTTTAGGTCCGAAGAATGGGGTATGATAAATCCATATTGCCCCTCCAAGGACAATCTCTTGTTGGTTTGCGCCATGACGCCCGAGCAAATTAAGAGCAGCAATATTCCAAAAAAATGCTTTTCCATAACTAATTATCCAAATTGGGAAAAAATTGTTTAATTCCCTTAGTATATTTTTGAATGAAAAACCTTTCAAAAGGCACCCTGTACAGATCGTCCTGACATTTATTCGCACAACTGTAGTCCAAGGTTACAGGTATACGGCAAAAGAAAAATTAAAAAAATGTATCGATCATGGACTCAAAACAAAAAGCTTTTAAAAAAGGCTGATCTGTTTACAAACAGCCTTTTCTAAAAGTAATAGAGCTTTCTATTTGGTGGCTTCTTTGATAAAATCAGCAAGATCTTTTTTGAATTTTTCCAAAGAAGGCATATGGGTATACATCATATGACCTGCTTCATAATAGGTCATGGTGATGTTATCCCTGATTTCTGGTCTCAGGTTCATTTGATCCAAAGTGTACTCTACACCATAAAATACGGTTGCCAGGTCATAATATCCGTTCATGATCAAAACTTTCATATTGGGATCTTTATTCAAAGCTTCAGCCATATCCGGTGCTGTGGTAATGGAAATATTCGTTCCCCAACCTTGATTTCCGCTATGCGTCCAATCCCATTTAAATCCGGGAGATGAATAGGCAGATGTTTTATAATGCAGTTTTTTGCTGACACCTAAATCCCTATAAAAGTAATCCAAAAATCCAGTGGTATAGGCCGGAGAGATAGCATCACTTTGAGGGTCTGTAATGGCAAATTGATTCATCGGATTTTGATTGATCCCTACAAATCTTGAATCCAATCTACCCACAGTCATCTCCTCATCCCGCATCAATTCATTAAAAAACTCAGAGGCTTTCACCCTTAAATTAGCTCTCAACCAATAATCCTTGCTCAAACCAGTATATTGGGCCAACTTATCTGCGATTGCAGACTTCTCTTCTATATCCAAGCTACCGCCTTTGTAAAGCGCAGGCATATATTCGGATGCTGTAAATTGTCTTACTTCATCTGCAAAGGCTTCCAAATTTGGATTCTTATTTTTCAACTTATCATGATACCAAGCTGTAGTGGCGTATGTTGGAAAATGTACCAAGTAAGAAGTATTCTCATGAACAGGGAAAGTCAAAGACCTCAAATCAAAGACTGCGGATACCATTACCACACCGTTCATGGCATAGCCCTTGTCCAGAAGGTAATTCATCACCCCTGCGTTTCTTAATGTACCATAACTTTCACCAAGAAGGAATTTGGGAGATTGAAGCCTGTCATATTCCTTTAAAAACTGCATAATAAACAGACTTGTCGCCCGGATGTCCTGATCTACACCCCAGAAATCCTTCCCTTCGGCTTTTCCAATGGGTATACTCAATCCGGTACCAATAGGGTCCATCATGACTACATCCGCAATATCAAGAATTGAATAATCATTGTTGACCAATTCATAAGGCGCTGCTTTGGTCAAACCGGGATCGTTCACAACAATCCTTTTTGGACCCATTACCCCCATATGTAGCCAGTAAGATGAGGAACCCGGACCTCCGTTGAAGGAGAAAATGATAGGTCTTTTGGATGGTCCGTCCTCTTTGAAATAGGCAGTAAAACCATGGAGGGCGATGGGTTCATTGTTCTCGTCCTTGATCTGAAAAGTACCTGCGCGTGTTTTCAAACTGTGCGTGGCACCGTTGATTCTTACCGTTTGTGTAGAAGTAAATACTTCTGCTTCCGGAATCGGCTTTTCCTCAGGCTTTTCCTGGGCATTCACCTGGAATTGAAAAAGCAAAAACATGGATAAATACAGGATGGATTTTTTCATATCTGGAATGGGTTGGTTTTTTGTTCTTTTAAAACTAAAGAAATTCAAATAAACTTATTAAAAAAAAATACAGGATACCTCTTTAATATCCTATCGGTAAAATTACGGTATAACTGACCTCAGAGATTATCCTCCCAAAACAGCTCAGAAAGCAAAGTTAACGGGGCGGCGCTTGGCGAAGAAGCGGATTTCGAAGCACTAAACTGTCTGCAAGCACAAACCCGCTTTTTTGCCAAACGCCTTTTGTGGGTATGTGCATTATTACACTTTTTTAAGTTCTTCATTCAAGTAATCAAAAGGTAAAAACTTATCACGACTTATTGAATAGTTATCAAATATCCAATCAATTAACGTTTCTAGTTCATTTGTTTGGTACATTCTCTTTCCGTACATGTCATCTGGTTCAACATATGAGAAATCATAAATATTTTCACCTCCTTCTTTTCTTTCATCAAACACTTCATGAAAATCGAGGCAATATTCATCTTTATCTACGTATATTGAAATCCACCTAATAGTCGTAAAATTGTCGCTTTTTGTAAAACCAAGAAATTGCTCTATGGTCTTACCCTTATTAATCATTGGTTTTATTTGTTCAAAGTCCAAGTAATTCATTTTAATCAAGATTATCCCCTTAATGTATCTCGAATCTTTTCTTATTTCGATAATTCTAAACTGTCAAACCATTTCATAATTTCGGAATCAATTAGTTTATTTTGAATACATTATTTTATTTATTCCTTTATCTGTCATTTTGCACGAAGCTTCTTTTGCATTAACCACAACTTGTTTATTTATTAACCAAAAGTGAATTTATTTAGCCAAAATAGCCAAATAGATAAACCTTTAGTCATTTTTTTTTAAACCTACTAAATTCTTCCACCACAAAAAATACCTTAATCAGGATGTTTTTATTATTTGGAGATTTCATTTTATTGAATCATTATTTCTATCTGCGTATTGCTGAGGATTTATTTGGCTCATTATTGGTAGCAGCCGGTTTGAATTAAAAAATGATCCCATAGGGATCAAATATGGGTAGCCCCGGGTAAGGAACGCAACCCGGGGGAAATGATCCACAAAACATCTCCGGTTTTTGGCCGAAATAATGTCAATAGGGAATCAGACTTTCCGCCAAAAACAGGGAAGGTTTGATCTGACGCTGGGTGCAGATTATCCATCCTGCATTCTGGCTGCTCGATAAATTGCTTCACTGAGGCTATTCTTAACGCCTGCCTTCTTATTTTTGGATACCGTACAGTATTCGGAGTAATTCCAGTTTTCAAGAATTGCTTTTAGTTATGGGGAGAAGCTTATCATCCAGGCTATCGGGATGGTTTGGATAAAAGGGTGTAGTTGCAAACTACACCCAGTCACTACCGAAAGTCCATTCTAAACCTAGAGGGGGCATTGAAGCTGCAAATGGTCTAAAGATTACAGGGTTTAATGGTCATGGAGTTAACATGGCAATTGGAGATTTTAGTAGAAGAGGGGTCAACCCTGGAGCGATTTTGGATGGACTGAAAAATCCACTTAAAGTGAATAATGTTGTTATTGACCATTTGGGTAGACCAAGTCAAAGATTTATTGGTCAATTCGGTGAAGTTGTAGTGAATCCTCAAACAGGAAGAATCATTTCTGTAAATCCAACATCTTCCAGTAAAGCTGCTAAACTATTAAGACTATTTAGGCGATGAGACTGAGTTTTTCAAAAGAAGAATACCAATATATTATGTCCTTTTATTTAATTGGCAAGGAATCG
>CAZLJT010000263.1:0-5031 GCA_964559905.1 uncultured Aquiflexum sp. | reverse complement strand
CAACGTATGCTTTCAACAATAGCGGATATCATCCCAATTTGGCATGCTTTCCACTATATTGTTGATATATCCAATATAAAACTAAAGATATTTTTTAAATATCCAGATTATCCATGGACATTTTGAAATAGACAAATATTATGTTGATATCAAGGATACTTTTTCAATAAAACCTTAAATGGAAATTGGGCCAAAGAAGGCCATTTATTGAATTCTTCTCCATTATAGTTCTATCTCTTTTCACCCGAACATGTGATTTTAGCCCATTCAGGTTTGGCCGATCTTTGTAAAATAAATTAGACCACAGGTTAATTGTTTTATGAAGAGAACGCTAAGCATCACACTGTTTTTCTGGGGCTGCACTTTTACACAAGGGCCCCAATTACCAATTCCATCCCATCAGGCTGATGAAATCGTAATGGGTCATTTCGCTGATCTGCCTGAAAATTCAATGGGAACTGATAGGTTGAAATTGTCAATGGTGAAGGATCATTTCGGGGATCCACCACAATTAGCCTTTGATAGTCAATAAGATAACAAAACTATTATTCACATCAACATGTGATTTTTGGGGAAAAAAATTCAGGAGAAATTTGTAATGTCTTTTTCTACTACATCTTCTAAAATGACAAAGACTATTTTAACTATATATAACCACTATTATGAAAACCAACACTGTTTATTCAGATGCAGCACTTTATTATGGTTGCCTGGACAAAAATCGTAACATGCAAAATGCAGTATATGAGAAATTTTCACAGAAAATGTTTGCACTCTGCCTGCGCTATGTAAAAGAATCTGCTGCAGCCGAGGATGTTCTGATCATCGGATTTATGAAAATTTTTGACCGTATTCACCAATGCAAAGGTCCGGAAAGTTTCGGAGGTTGGATCAGAAGAATCATGATCAACGAATGCCTGATGCACTTGGAAAAAGAAAGGAACCTCTTTAATGAAATTGGACTCGATGGAATCCTGCCGGCACCATTACATTCCCAGCCAAGTGATGGTCTGGCTGTGGAAGACCTGATGAAATTGATCAACAATCTTCCCTCTGGCTATAGGACGGTTTTTAACCTGTATGCCATTGAAGGCTTTTCTCATCAGGAAATAGCTGAGAAACTTCGGATCAATGAAAATACCTCTAAATCACAATTGAGCAGGGCAAGAGGTCACCTTCAAAAGATGATCAAAAACAAAACCGAGGAATCAACCCCGTTCCAGATGTGTGTTTGAAAATTGGGTAAAACGTACTGATTCATCAAAAAATATTCAATGTCATTAACTCTTTTTTGTAAAAACAAAAGAACGCTGGACTTAACATGTAAATCCAGCGTTCTCTGTGCTTTGGTAAAAAGGCTAAAAATTGATCGTTATCATTTTTTCATCTTCCCATTTAGTAAGAAATTTTAAAAATCAATTCATGGCATGTGTTGGGGGTACCGCATTGGGAACAAGATTATCGATAGGTTTGATGGATTTCAGGTAGGCATAAATCGCCTTGGTTTCCTGATCTGTCATATGGCTGTACATATCCCATGGCATTGGAGGCAATAATTGTCTGGCTGTTTTTATGCCTTTATATCTCCCTTGCCTAAGGGCAATGGAAAATTGTTCTTCAGTCCAGAATCCGATTCCTGTATCCTCATCGGGAGTTAGATTCGCTGCATAAGAGATGCCCCAAGGTCCGATCCACGCTGTGAGCGTCTGAGTGGCTGCAACTCCTTTTTGCTCTAGATCAGCTCGATCTAGTTCGGGTAGGGGAATTGCTGCCGGGTGACCGGAAAGCTGAAGATCCATATCCAGTTCGGGTCCATTCGGTCCCATCTTCCTGGGGGTATGGCAATCATGGCATCCGGACACCAAGATTAGATGCCTGCCATATTCTTCCAGTGTCTGGAATCCATTAAAAGCTTCACTTTGTTTAAGTTCAGGCAATTCTGTTTTTGCAGGCTGTTGGCATTCACTCAGGCCCAAAACAGCTATCAGGGATAGCCCTAAGGGGATAATTGGTTTTTTTTCATTTGTAGAAGTTGGTTAAGTAAACAATGATTTATACTGGTGATGATTGGATAAGATGCTGTTAGGTTGCCTGTGATTTATTTTTTGTTTAGGAGAAATTTTAAAAGTAACACCATTTATCACTTATCGCTCTGTGGGGGGGTACATCCGTGATATTGCCCTGAGGCTGCATATCAGTGAGAGTACCTCGAAATCCCAATTGAGCAGAGCCAGGACCCATCTCCATAAAATGATCAATATCAGACCGTTGGAAAAAAACACAAGATTGAAATCTACTTAGGTTTATTGGTTTTTTCCTAAAATCGGTGCAAATTGCCTTATACTAAGAACAACTTGGGACGGTTATAATGAACTTGAAACTTTGGATACCAATGGCACCAGAAAAGAGGTGCCTTTAAATTTGTGATCCAGAATACCTGAAGAATATGAATTTATCGCTCTTAAGTCCAAAGCAATCCAGCCCACTTGACCTTTCCGGCAAGGTGGACCTGATATCCTCAAAGCCAAATCTTCAGGAATTGATTTTGAATTTTTCGGATATTAATTACGGTGAAGTGAATTGTAAGGTGTTGGCAACACCGAGCTTGTCCCTGATGTATGGTAACATTCGATTGGAGCCAAACATCAAACTCAAAACAGAGACTCAGGAAAACAGTGTCAACTTTCCATTTTTATTGCAAGGGGAAGTAAGCTCCCGGTTTTACAGCTTTCCACAAAAGCAGGCACTGACTCCAAATTCTCATAATGCCATTCATTTAACTCAAACTGAGGGAGAACACTTGTTGCCTTTGGGAAAAGTGGAAACCTTTAACATCAATCTCCGATCAGACTATTTTTTCGATACTTTTTGCTCAGAAGACAAAATCACAGAAGCCCTTAAAAAAAGTATTGATTTAAAAAGCCCCCAAGTAGCCTCATGCCATCCCGGGCAAATCAATGCAGAAATGAAGGGAATCATCCGTTCCATTTGCGCCAATCCATTTGAGGGCGAAATGAAAAAAATGTACCTGGAAATCAAGATATTGGAACTGATAAGCCTGCAGATTTACCAACTTGGGAATCTGAATAGGATTGAGAAATTGACTGACAGAAAACATCATGACCTGGCTTATGCCGTCAAAGATTTTTTGGAAACCGATATTTCAGCTACATGGACTTTGGATGATCTGGCCAAAAAATTCGGAACCAATATTCAGACCCTCAAGACATCCTTTAAATCAGCATTTGGTACAGGGATTTTTTCTTACTACCAACATTTGCGCATGGACCATGCCCTGACCATGCTCAGAGATCAAAAACTCAGTATTGTGGAAGTTGCTGAATGGTTGGCCTACCGTCATCAAAACCACTTTTCAAATGCCTTCAAAAAGCATTTCGGCTTCCCTCCCTCAGAAGCATTGAAGAGGTGATTTTTTCCTTCCACGTATAAATTCTTTCCTTTTCCGTATAAACCTGATTTTGTTAAGGTTGTAGCTTTGCTTAATAAATTTTAACCATGGTTAAAAAGAAAATGGCAATCATTTATCGAATTTTTACAATGAAAACACTCAAGCAAATTTCAGAAGCAGAAATATTTTTAGGATGCTTGGAAAAAAACCCGGCCATGCAAAAGGAGGTCTATGAAAGATATTCCCCAAAAATGTATGCAATTTGTCTAAGGTATGTCCAAGAAACCGCAACTGCCGAGGATGTTCTCATTGTAGGTTTTATGAAAGTATTTGACCGCATCCATCAGTTCAGAGGAACCGGGAATTTTGGCGGCTGGATCAGGAAAATTATGGTCAATGAATGTCTGATGTATCTCGAAAAAGTGAAAAACCTTTACAAGGAAATAGGTTTGGATGGCCTTCAGCCGGCTCCCATTCAGTATCAGTTCGGATAAATTGGCCGTGGAGGACCTGATGAAATTGATCAATAGTCTTCCAAACGGATACAGAACTGTTTTCAACCTGTATGCCATAGAGGGATTTTCCCATCAGGAAATTGCCCAGAAACTTCATATCAGTGAGAATACATCGAAATCTCAATTGAGCAGAGCCAGGGCCCAACTCCAGAAAATGATCAATATCAGACAAATGGAGCGAAACACAAGATTAATGATAACTTAGGTTATTTTGGTTTTTTCATAAAACCAATACAATTTGATCTTTATACAAACTGAACAACTATGACCCTTGAACACGTAGCACTCTGGACAAACAACCTGGAAAGTCTGAAAGACTTTTATTGCCTTTACTTCCAGGGAAATGCCAATAACCTGTACCACAACCAAAAGACCGGATTCAAAAGCTATTTCCTCAGCTTTTCAGGGAGTGCCCGATTGGAAATCATGCAAATGCCGGAAATTCCTGTCAATCAAAACGACAGAAAACAAAAACAGCACCTTGGATTGATCCATCTGGCATTTGGTGCCAACTCCAAAGAAGAAGTGGATGCAAAAGCCAAGGAGCTTAAGGAGGCAGGTTTTGAAATTCTAAGAGGTCCTAGAACAACCGGCGACGGGTATTATGAATTCGAAACCTTGGATCCTGACGGAAATAGGATTGAGGTGACTTTCAGATTATGATCTAGAACACCTGAAAAACATGAATTTTTCATTACTCAGCCCTAAGCAATCTTCCCCACTTGACCTTTCCGGCAAGGTGAAATTGATTTCCAAAGACCCGAAACCACAATTAAATAAAAGAAAAATGGCAAAGACCAATCAAATTATCGAAAGCAAAACCTATGGCGACAAAGCCAAGTTTTTGGTCACCGCAGCGGACTCCAAGGGAGAAGTGCTCAGGGTGCAGGCATGGATCAAATCCGGGGCAAAGGGTCCTCCGGAACATTACCATCCGGTACAAAGTGAATCCTTTGAGGTGATCAAAGGACAGTTGAACATGATTTATGAGGGAAAGGAAATGGTATTGCTGCCCGGGGAAAAAATCACCGTTGCACCGAATGCCCTCCACAAATGGTACAATGCAGGATCAGAAGAACTTGAGGTCATTGCAGAACTCAGACCGGC
>CAZLJT010000262.1:0-5073 GCA_964559905.1 uncultured Aquiflexum sp. | reverse complement strand
ACATCATAACCAAGTCTCTTCAGCAATTTGATGGCAGTGATTCCGATATGGGTATCGTTATGGTTAGTAAACTCATCGACAAACAAATAAATAGATTTGATGACAGGAGTCTTTCCTGGAAGAGAAGCATAATGCTTTTTATACCACTTTCTCAAACTCACCTTGGAAATTTCAGGTAGCTTTCTTTTTGGTGCAACTCCCAACACAGACTTCATCACCCCCCCTGTCAGCCCATTAGACAAAGAGAAATTAGCCAACCCGGGAAAGATCGATGCAAGCCCATTTAATTCATTAATATGGGCAAAAGCCTTGGAACGCAAAGGTATTCCATTTGTTTTTTGGTATTGATAGAGAAATTCAGCTTTCATTGAAGCCATGTCCACGTTGGATGGACATTCAGAGGTACAGCCTTTGCAGGAAAGACACAGATCCAATGCTTCCTTGATTTCGGGATGGTCAAAGGCATTTTCTTTTTTGTCCAAAGTTAAAAATTCCCTCAATGTATTGGCCCTGCCTCTTGTGGTATCACGCTCGTTTCTGGTTGCCTGAAAACTGGGGCACATGGTTCCCCCCGATTCGGGTAATTTTCGGCAATCTCCCGATCCGTTACATTTTTCGGCCAACCGCAGGAAACCACCAACATGACTGAAATCCATTAAAGTATCTTGAACAGGAGTCACCATATCAGGTTCATATCTCAACGAGGTATTCATGGGTGCTGTATCCACGATTTTCCCTGGATTGAAAATATTATCCGGATCCCATGTGTACTTGACCCTTCGGAAAAGTTGGTAATTCTCTTCTCCCACCATCAATGGAATAAAAGGCGCCCGAACCCTACCATCTCCATGTTCCCCACTCAATGAACCTTTGTATTTTTTGACCAGTTTGGCAGAGGCTTCTGAAATTTTGAAAAATTCTTCCTGATCTGATTTTTTCTTCAGATCCAATATCGGACGCATGTGGATTTCCCCTGCACCTGCATGGGCATAATGCACAGGATTCTGATTGAAGCCTTTGAGAATCTCATCCAATTCATCAATGTAATCCGCCAAATCATCGATATCCACAGCAGTATCCTCTATACAGGCCACTGCTTTAGGATCACCGGGAATATTTGCCAACAAACCCAAACCTGCTGAACGCAATGCCCATGCGGATTTGGTCATATCCGGCCCGATAACCGGAAAGGCATAACCCAATCCTGCCAATTTCAGGTCAGCGATCAATTTATCTCCTTTGGCCCTCGCTTCTGCTTCTGTTTTTCCGGTAAACTCTATCATCAACAAAGCCATGGGGTCTCCCTCCACGAAATACCGGTTTTTCCCATATTCTATGCTTTCTTTGGTACAATCCAAGATGATTTTATCCATCAGTTCCACAGCCGTAGCAGGATGTTTCATGGCTACCTGTGCTGCCTTCATGCTTTGGTTGATGGTCTCAAAATGGGCAGCAACCACTATTTCTATAGGATCGGGTAAGGGATCAAGTGCTATTTTTATTTCAGTGGTAAAGGCCAAAGTCCCCTCAGAACCTGTCAGAAGTTTACAGAAATTAAAAGTATGTCCTCCCTCAGTAAATATCTCCGAATCCAATAAGGCATCTACGGCATATCCTGTATTTCTTCTATGGATGGATTTTTTTGGGAATTGCTCCGTGATGTTTTTCTGGTTTTCAGGATCGGATAATTCCTGTTTTGCCTGTCTGTAAATTGTTCCCTCCAAAGAATCCAATTCACATTTTGATTTAAAATCTTCTTGACTGACTTCACCAAAAACCACTTTGTTGCCATCACTTAAAATCGTTTTCAATTCCAAGACTTTATCCCTTGTCACCCCATAGACGATAGAGGTAGTTCCGGAAGAATTGTTCCCTACCATACCTCCTATCATGGCCCGATTTGCGGTAGATGTGATGGGGCTGAAAAATAGCCCATGCGACTTCAAATACCTATTCAATTCATCCCTCACCACACCCGGTTGAACACGGACCCATCTTTCAGCTTTATTGAATTCCAATATTTTGGTAAAATGCTTGGAAACGTCCACTACAATTCCATTGCCCACACATTGTCCTGCCAATGAAGTCCCTGCTGTACGGGGAATCAGGGAAGTTTTGTTTTCTTTTGCAAACAGGATAAGTTTTTGGATATCCGATTCGGATTTTGGAAAAGCCACTGCCAAAGGCATTTCCCGATATACAGAAGCATCTGTGGCATAAAGGGTTTTGGTAAGGGAATCAAATTTTAAATCACCCTCTAACTGAGAAGATAATTGTTGTAATAATGGCAATAGGTTAGGTTTGGTCAAAGTCATGGGGTAAAAATAAGAAATAGAAGTAAGGTGGGTATCTGCTACGCTAAATAAATTCCTTAAGCAAAATGAAAACTTTTTTATGAGTTAAAAAACAAATAAGGCAATCATTTGTTCGACCATGTTTTATTTATCAATTAAATTCTCTAATATTCTTTTATAACAAAATTTCAAATAATCATGGCTGGAGGCACTTCAGGTTTCAATATGAAACAGTCGTACAAGGACAATAGGAGTATTCAACCTAGCCGAAATATGATGGGAGAAAATCCATATAATGAAAAAGGCATCACCATTGAAAGACGAAATCCGAAAAACTACTCACAAATAATAGCTCATAGATTTAATAGAAAAGCGTATTTAAAAAATATTAGTAAGATTTATTACATTTCATTGGGGTTAATTTCTTTGCTTCTAACCTTCATTTATTTTTATTTTAAGTAAGCTCTGTTTAAGAATTATATCTGCCCTCCTTATCTTCCCAGCAAAATCATTCACCCCATGTTCTTCTACCTATCCCAATTTCTAAGTTTTTTGGCCATGCCCTTGACCATAGTCATCATCCTGCTTTTGGTCGGAGCAATCCGGAAAAGAAAAAAAATATTTTGGTCAGGTATCATACTGCTGTTTTTTTTCTCCAATCAGCTTGTTTCAAATATCGCCATGAATACTTGGGAACCGGAATATAAGTCTTTTGAAAGCCTAAAAAACTACAACCTGGGAATAGTCCTAACCGGGGTCACAAATCTCAACAAAACCACATACGACAGGACTTTTTTCAATAAGGGTGCAGATCGTGCCACGCATGCTGTTCAGCTTTACAAGTTGGGGAAAATCAACAAAATCCTGATCACGGGAGGACAGGGACTTAATCCCTCTAATACCAATACCGAGGCGGAATTGCTTCGGGACTTTATGGTCATGGCAGGTGTGCCCGAAGGAGATATTCTGGTCGAAAACCAAGCTGTCAACACCTACCAAAATGCAGTATTCACAAAAGAAATATTAATAGAAAACGGAATCCCTTTAAACCAAACCCAGCTTTTGATCACCTCAGCCTTTCATATGAAGAGGGCAAAAGGCTGTTTTGACATGGCAGGAATTCAAACTGAAACTTTCCCTGTTGATTATTATGCCGAAGATATCAGGTTCAGCATCCCAAAACTCATAGCACCTGACCCCTATTCCATTTACCTATGGCACAAACTTTTCAAAGAATGGATAGGGAATGTGGTATATTGGGTGGTGGGGTATTTGTAGAATTTGATTTGGTTTAAAATTCTGGCTCCATAGTGTCCAAGGCTCCCAATTTGTCATTTCGACGGCAGGAGAAATCTATTCTGCCTTAAGGTTGAATACCTTTCTCCCGTACTGTTGTCGGATCGAGGTGACAAGGACAAGCCTATCTGTTTTCTTGGATGATATATTAAATTATAGGTACTGTTAGAAACCTTACAGCTCCTGTGTCAAAATTGCCAATGCTGTCTTAATCCCCTCTTTATAATTTCCCAGTCTGATGTTTTCATTGGGGCCATGTTGGTTGTTGTCTGCATTGACGGTCACCACCGTTACCGCAGGCACATTCAAAGCATCCACAAATGGAGCAATAGGTAAGGAACCACCACTGATTCGTTTCATAATCGGATCTTTCCCGAATGCCCTTATCATGGATTTTTTCAACCAAACCCCTGGTTCTGAATCAAATGGCGTTCTAAATGCCTGATAGGAAATACTTCCCTCCCATTTTACCAATTTTGGATATTTTGCTCTTTCTTCATCAGTTGGATCTTTTTCCAGAATATGGTAGCCCTGATTTTCTATATGCTTTCTGATCAGTGAAAAAAGTCTTTCAGGATCACTTTCAGGAACCAAACGGACATCAACTTCAGCAATTGCATCCGCAGGTACAATCGTCCGGGCTTCAGCCCCGACCCAACCTGAAGACAAACCCCTGATATTCAAGGATGGATATTGCAGCGATTCCTGATAGGTATTTCCTACTTTATCGGTACTTCCAATTCCAAGTTTTCTTTTGATTTCATTTTCATCATCAGGAACCTGGTCCAAAATCCTTTTTTCTTCAGCTGACAGGTTGATCCCATCATAATAACCCGGTATAGTCACTCTCCCTTCATCATCTTTCATAGATGCCAACAATTGAGACAATCTGAAAGCGGGGTTTGGTGCATAGTTTCCGTAGTGCCCAGAATGCTGTGCAGCCCTAGGACCGTAAACTGTCAAAGTAAATTGGGAAATTCCCCTTGCACCGAAACTCAATGTGGGTTCATTGCTCAAATGTCGAGGTCCATCCATGATGAGCATCATATCAGCAGCAAGTTTTTCTTTATGTTTCAAAACGGCTTTTGGAAGGTTCGGCGAACCAATTTCTTCCTCAAAATCCAAAATCACCTTGATATTGTAATTGGGCGAATTGCCGTTTTCGATCATGGCATCCCAAGCGGTCAGAAACATAGCCAAAGGCCCTTTGTCATCCGAGGAAGAGCGGGCAAAAACCCGCCATTCAGGATCATAAGAATTTTGAAGGGTTTCCATGGGAATTATATCCCACTTTCCTGAAAGATTTAGTTTTTTTAATACTGGCTTATATGGGTCTTCCTGTTCCCAACGCTTCCTGTCTACCGGCTGCCCATCTATATGAAAATATAAAAGCACGGTTTTTTTTGCCTTAGGTAGGGTCCTTTCTGCCAAAAGCATGGGGAAACCTTCAGTTTCCAATCTTTCCGTTTTCCATTGCCTTTTT
>CAZLJT010000261.1:0-5150 GCA_964559905.1 uncultured Aquiflexum sp. | reverse complement strand
ACAGTCCTGAACTATTTGCAAAAGTGATGCATGTATTTGTAATATTTTGCTCAGGATTGATGATTGCTGTATCGGTAAATCTTGATCTTTTGGGAGCAATATTCCTGAGGGGAGAAGGCTATGCCATGGGAAACTACATCGTTCCTGTTTTATTGTTGGGTTACTTGATGTTGGGAATTTATTTCAATCTAAGTATATGGTTTAAACTTACCGACAAGACCAAATATAGTTTTTATATCACTGGTCTGGGAGCAATCGTCACCATTTTGGTATTGATAACCTTAGTTCCAAAATTTGGGTTGATGGGCGGCGCTTTGAGTACTTTGAGCTGTTATACTGTCATGAGCGTGGTCTGTTACTTTATCGGGCAAAAACATTTCCCTATTCCTTATCAGCTCGGTAAAGGCATATTCTATCTTCTTTTCTCTTTTGGTTTAAGCTATTTAGGCTTCTTTTGGAATTGGGGAATCCCCATTATTCAATTTATCGGCAGGAATAGTCTTGTGTTTGTATTTGTTCTTGTAGTTTTGTGGATTGAAAAAAATGAGGTCAGAGCACTGCTTTCCCGATTCCAAAAAAATAAAATATGACAATCAAAGTAATCAACCATTCCAAGCATCCGCTACCTGAATACCAGACCCCACTTTCCGCAGGATTGGATTTGAGAGCAAATTTAAGTGAGCCAATTGTTTTACAGCCTTTGGAAAGAAAACTCATTGGAACGGGGCTTTTTATAGAACTTCCGGCAGGATTCGAAGCGCAGATAAGACCAAGAAGCGGGTTGGCCTATAAATATGGTCTTTCTGTACTCAACACACCGGGCACCATTGATGCTGATTATAGAGGAGAAGTCAAAGTTTTGTTGGTCAACCTTTCCAACGAATCCTTTAAAGTAGAAGATGGCGAAAGAATCGCTCAAATGGTAGTTGCCAAACATGAGCAGATAAAATGGCAGCCCGTGGAAGAACTTTCTGATACCGAACGTGGATCGGGAGGTTATGGAAGTACCGGAAAATCCTGATCTGCAAATGGTTTTGGCTATCTATTTCCCTTTTGAAGCCAACAGACAAATTGTCAAAAGCAATAAAAAGGCATTATGTTTGCGTTATTGAATCAGAAAATGTGATTCAGTCTAACAAAACCACTAGAACCTTCGTAACCCAATAAAGTAATTTCGAAGGAAATAGACCTAATATCGATTAAGTGAAAATATACATCAAACGAATTATCAGTTTTACTCTAATGATGCTGATCACCCTATCAGCATTTCCTCAGGATAAACTCACCAAAAAGGAAAGAAAAAGACAATTGCAGGAAGCTCAGGCCTCCCGCCTGTTTATTGAAGGACAAAGATTCCTGATGCAGGAGGATTTTGACAGGGCATATTTTTACTTTAAAAAAGCTTTGGAAATCAGCCCGGATGAGGCGGCAATTAATTTCAAGATTGCAGAGATACTGTTGCGTGCAAACCGTGTAGAACAAGCGATGGAATATGGGATGCGGGCTGTTGAATCCAATCCTGAGAACAAATATTACAATTTGGTAATGGCCGAGGCTTACACCAAACAAAACCAGCCTTTGAAAGCTGCTGAAATACTGGAAAATCTAATGGTCAATACAGATGAAAATCAAAACTATATTCTGGATTTGGCTACTTTATACTTGCAAGCAGGTGAATTTGACAAAGGTCTTGATGCCTTAAACAGGGCTGAAGAATATTATGGAATGGCTGAACAGCTTACCGTACAAAAACAAAGGATTTATCTTAGAAAAAACGATCTTGGAAGTGCTATTAAAGAAGGAGAAAAACTGATTGAATCCCAGCCGGGAAATTCTCAGTATGTTCTGAATTTAGTGGAGATTCTTTTCAATAATGGCAGAACTGACCAAGCCATCGCTATTGTAGAAAAATCTCTGAAAGACTATCCCCAGCAACCCGAACTACAATTAGCAGCCTACGCCCTATACAAAGAAAAAGGAGATATAGACACGGCAGAGCGTATGATTTTGGAGGCATTTTCATTTCCAGACCTTGACAGCGAAATCAAGGCCCAGACCTTTGCGGACATTCTTCAGGATTTCAAAACTTCCAGAAGAGAAAAATTACTGGATGAATTAGAACAAAAAATGTTACAATTTCACCCCAATGAACCTGCGGTTTTGACTGTGGTCGGGGATAGAAAATTTTTCTCCAATGACCGGGAATCCGCCCTTGACCTTTACAAAAGAGCGATTAAAATCAACCCTGCCAATGCACCTGTATTGCAAGGGATAATCACCTCACTTTTTGAAAAAGGAAATGACTTTAATGAAATCGAAAGTTATACCATTATAGCTGTAGATGAATTTCCTGAGAAAGCAGAATTCTGGTTTTTTGACGGAACAGCAAAACTCGCACTAAAGAAAGGAGAAGAATCTGTAACTTCTCTTCTAAAGGCAAAGGAATTAAACAATGGTAAAAACCAACAACTTGATCTGTTGGTCAACGGACAATTGGGGGACGCCTTACATATGATCGGAAAGTATGAGGAAGCCTACGAAGCCTACGAAGCCGTTTTAAAACAAAAACCGGATGATGAGCACGTATTGAACAATTATGCCTATTTTCTTTCCCTTTCAAAAAAAGATTTGGAAAAAGCTAAATCCATGTCTCAACAACTCGTAAAAAGATTTCCAAAAAACTCCACATATCTTGATACCCATGCTTGGGTCCTTTTTCAGCTCAAGGAATATGAAGAGGCAAAAAAATATATGGAGTTGGCCATAGAAAATGATGTTTCACCCAGCGGTGTGATGTGGGAACATTATGGAGACATCTTATATCACCTTGGCAAACAAAATGAAGCTATAAGTTTCTGGAAAAAAGCTGAGGGTGATGATGAGGCCTCTGAATTTTTGATCAAAAAAATTAAGGATAAAAAATATTATGACTAAGCTAAGTTCAGCAATATTCCTGATTTTTATCCTTCTAATCATGGGATGTGTAAAAAAACCTAATCTGTACACCTCAGATGAAGTAATGCAGGAATTCGATCCCAACTACTTTGAATTCAATTACCTCAGTGCAAAAGGGCGTATAGTAATTGAAGAAGCAAACGGCAAAATCACGAAAGGTACCGTCAATTTAAGGGCAAAGAATGATAGTACAATATGGTTTAGCATTACTCCAGGCTTGGGTTTAGAAGCAATGAGAGGTATGATTACCGCTGATAAGGTCCGAATTAAAGACCGTATTAATGGGGACGATATTAACCTTAGTTTTAAGGAAATTGAGGAACGTTTTAACTTAAATTTTTCCCTGAACCTGCTTCAAAATCTTTTGTATGCGAATGTCCCTGATGAATTCAGCTACAGAGACAGACTTTTAAGAATCGGAAAATATTTTGAATTGACTCAGGAAAGAAACGGAGTAAGGTTTCATTCAAGGGTAAATACCAGGCATGGAAAGGTCGAAGAACTGACCAGTAATTCATTGGATAACCGTGGGGCATTATTATCCAATTACCCTACTTTTGAAGATGTTAACGGTCAGCCATTTCCTAAAGAGATGTTGTTGAAAATTACTTACAATTCTGAAGAAGGGATACAAAACGCAATTATCCATTTGGATTTTAGTCGAATAGACTATCTTAATGAGCCCTTATCTTTCCCTTTTCAATTTTAATGATGAAATTTCTGAGGCTTTTTTTCGTTTTGACTGTCATATTGATGGGAATCTACCATCAAAATGCGGATGCACAAACAAAAAAAACCAGGGCACAACTGGAAAAAGAAAAAACGGATATTCAAAAAAGACTTGTTGAATTTGATCAAATATTAAAAAAAACGGCTGAAACAAAAAAAGCATCTCTAGGTCAATTAAACGCCGTAAATAAACAACTTCAAACTAGAATCACCTATATCAATACGCTAAGCAGAGAAGTTGCGTTATTAAATGAGGAAATAAAGGAGACAGAGAAAGCTATCTCCTCCTTGGAAAACGAGCTGAGTAACCTCAAGCAGGAGTATGCTGGTATGATCTATACTTCCTCCAAACTAAACTCCGGCATGACAATGACTGCTTTTGTATTCAGTTCTGCTACTTTCAGGCAATTTTATATGAGACTGAAATACCTGAAGCAGTATTCAGATGCAAGAAAAAAACAGGTAGAAACCATCAATGAAACTACAGCTGAACTTGCAGATCAAAGAAAAATCCTTGAGGGGAAAAAATCAGAAAAGCAAGTAGTCCTAAATCAGGAACAACAACAAAAAGAAAAACTTGATAAGGCAAAAAAGGAACAGCAGGGAATAGTCAATAACCTGTCGAAACAAGAGCAGGATCTGAGAAAGAAAATTGCTTCTGCCAAAAAACAACAGGAAAACCTCAACAGCATGATTAAAAAAATCATCGCGGAAGAGATAAGACTTGCAGAAGCCGAGGCCAAAAAGAAAAATTCAACCGCAGACCGTTCCTCAGGAAGCAGTATCCCCCTTACCCCCGAAGCAGCTGCACTCTCTTCTTCATTTGCTGGTAACAGAGGTAAATTACCATGGCCGGTTGAAAGTGGCTTTATTTCTAAAAGATTCGGAACGCATCCTCATCCTACTTTGAAAGGAATCAGTGAAGACAATGACGGAATAGACATCCAAACAAGGCCGGATTCTCAGGTACGATCTGTATTTGACGGTGAAGTCACCAAGATATTTACAGTGCCAGGATATGGAGGTACTATCGTGGTGAAACATGGAGAATATTATACGATGTACAGTAAACTGAAAGTGATATCCGTCAAATCTGGAGATAAAGTCAAAGCAAAGCAAGTCTTGGGACAGGTATATACCAATAAGGAAGGAGTTGCCGAAGTTCACTTCGAAGCATGGAAAGGTCTTCAACCTATGGATCCTTCCATTTGGTTAGCAGGTCGATAAAACAAATAATTCGTATATTTATAAAAAAACGAGAATAACAGCAGTTCATTCCTTTGTGTTAGAATTGCACAGTTATATCTTTGTAACAATTAAAATAACCAAAACAATACAATCATGACAACATTGGGTTTCTTACAGAATATGGGCGGTGGATCAATAATCCTGATCGTCTTGGTGATTCTTCTTCTTTTCGGAGCTAAGAGAATCCCCGAATTGGCAAGAGGGCTTGGAAGAGGTAT
>CAZLJT010000260.1:223-5173 GCA_964559905.1 uncultured Aquiflexum sp. | reverse complement strand
TTATTTATCCGCCTTAAAACAAAGTCAAATAGGACTACTAGCCATTAATTCAAATCCCCGCAAATTCAAATGGCTTTGCTGTCTTAAACAGTTTATTGGTATTTCCTGCATAAGTCTCATGGTTGGAAACACTCAACTTTTTGACTGTTGCCTTTTCGGTAAAATCCACCTTGCTGATATCCACCCAAAAAGTATTGGGTGTCAATACTGTTTCGAAATAATACACCAGGTTTTTTTGGTCAGCAACAGACCGCCATCGTGTAGAGGAAATATTGGGTTCCTCCTCAGAGGAAATACCAAAAGGAACCGAGCAATTTCTGATCACCGAAAAAACCGAAGCGACCGAAATCCTCATATCTTCGGTTTGAGGAATGGCATTGATATAAAAAGATGCGCGGGCAAACCGGTCAGCTGCCCTATTGGTTCCCGGCAACATGTGAAGACCTCCAATGGATTTCCAATAGGCATTCAAGGCCAACTGTTGATCGAAAACAGGTGAGTTGGTCATGACATTGTATGACCTATCATGATGGATCAACATTTTCCCATCCACATATTCAAATATGGCATTGTCCCCATTGGCATCAGAAATGGACAAATGCAAAGTTGCCAACCTTGTTGTTCCGGGAATATTGGCCGAGACAACTTCAAAATCCCTGTTTCTCATAGCATCTACTGCTTCAGTAACTGAGGCAAAATTATCCAACATATACTGTACCCAAGCCGCTATAGAAAGCCCTTTTCCTTTGCCATCGTATTCAGGGTATTTTGATTCGGCCAACCAAAGCAAATTGGCCACCAAGCCCTTTTCATTCATCCCATCGGTACTGCTGATATCAAAAGCACTAGTCACCACACTTCCGTATTTCGATTTCCAAGCAACGGAATTTGGACCCACCGCACCATTTCTGGTCATGCCCCTTGGAAATAACCAAATATCTGCAGGAATCTCATCCTTCCAATCCATAGACCTGGCCGTAATGATATTGCCGTTTGGTCCCTGATAGACTACGCGGGTGCAGGCATTGGAGAGATGAGTTGGGGAAAGGAAAAATAGAATAAACAGACTGGTTAAAATCAATTTCAGAAATTTCATAAATAAGTTTAATATTATGTTATTAAAATAATTAAATTAATTTTTTGTTCAAAAAACTAAATTTAAATAATTCAATGCTTGAATACAATATGAATCTCTTGTTTTCAATTCCCATGAAATTTGCAAGTAGGATTTAAGTTATATTGAAATCAATAAATCCACATATTTTTCAATTCACAATTCCATTGAATTATTGTTCTCATCCATCCTATCACATTTTTTCCTATCTTTAATCTGCCCCAAATTTCCAGCAGATGAACCACTTACTATTATCCTTATATCTAATGTTTTCCCAAAATCCCGACCAACCCAAATTCGAAATGCAGGAAATCGACTCCAATGTCGCCATCGGTTATGGTTTGGCCATCGGAGATGTGGATGGGGACGGAAAACCTGATATCCTTTTGGTGGATAAAGCAGAGGTGGTCTGGTACCGAAATGGGGATTGGAAACGATTTGTAATGGTCGAGAACCTGACCGAATATGACAATGTCTGCATAGCAGCAAGGGACATCAATGGAGATGGGAAAGTGGAAGTTGCCGTAGGTGCCCAATGGAATCCGGGTGAAACCTCAGATCCCGAAAAATCAGGTTCGGTGCATTACCTGATCCGCCCCGATGACCCAACCCAAAAATGGACCCCGATCCAACTCCACCATGAACCCACCGTCCACCGCATGCGTTGGGCAAAAACCTCGGAAAATAATTACCAACTGATCGTCCTACCCCTTCATGGCCGTGGAAATAAGATGGGGCAAGGTGCCGGCGTAAGGGTTTTGGCTTATCAGCCCCCAAATGATCCAAGAGAAGAATGGACCACCCAACTGATAGACGCTTCTATGCACCTCACCCATAACCTGGATATTGTGGAGTTGGAAGATGGTTCAGGTGAATCGATTTTGGTGGGCGGAAGGGAAGGTGTAAAAATGTTTTCTTTCAGGGAAGGAAAGTGGACTAACCATTCCAATGTGGAGCGTTTGGTAAAAGACAGCGCAGTTGGGGAACTCAGACTACAGCATTTACCATTCGGTTTTAAGGCTTTAGCTACAATAGAACCAATGCACGGAAATATGGTTGCTGTTTATGAAGCAAAGAATTTTGAGAGCGAAAACCCAATAAGAAGAGAACTCGACAACACTTTGAAAGATGGTCACGCCATAGGCTGGGAGGATTTTTTGGGAAATGGAGTCCAACAGGTTGTAGCCGGTTGGAGGGTTCCCAACAATGATGGCGACATTGGGATCAAAATATATACTCCAAAAAACGGATCTTTCGCTGAATTCGGGGAATACTGGCTGGACAAAAACGGGATGGCCTGTGAGGACCTGCAGATTTCAGATCTCAATGGAGATGGAAAACCCGATATCATTGCTTCGGGAAGATCAACCAATAATTTGCGGATATATTGGAATAAGTCTGATTGAAATCGGAGGTTCGTGGAGATCCTTTAAGTAAATTATTTCTCACAGATCACTCAGAAATCCACAGATGGAATCGAGTTAATCTGTGGAAATCTGTGACATCTGTGGTTACACCCCAAAAAGATATAAACTAATTTGTTTCTTACCAATCAATCTAATTACCCATAAAAGAATTCAATAACTGGGGATTTCTACAGATTCAATTTACCTCTTGATCACTTTGGATGAGCCTGTAGAAGAAACATTTTTACTGCTTGGATTTCCTGCATAATATACGTTCCCTGAACCTGTGGCCCTTACATTCAAGCTTTCTACTTCCCCGATTTGGGATTGGCCCGAACCTGTTTTGGTGATGTTTACTTTTTCAAAAGAAACTTCCGCACCTTTGAAATCGCCTGAACCTGTCTGGGATAGGGAAAATTCTCCGACTGAGCCTCCTGATACGGAAATATCCCCCGAACCGGTAATGTTTGCAGACAAGTTATCTGCATTGACTTGCTGCAGAGTGATTTTTCCGGAACCGGTATTGCCTAATGATAGTGAACCGGTACTAATATCGGATTGCAACATGATGTTGCCCGAACCTGTGCTTTTGATGCCTTCAACTTCTCTTATTGTTACATAAACAGTCAATCCAAGATTGCGGTAATTGCCTTTTTCCAAAGAAATTTTCAAGGTATTGTTTTCTACTTTGGTGATGACTTTTTCCAAGGAGATGTTGGTGGATTCCAAACTCACCTCGTCTTTATCACCTGACTGTACTATTACATCCCAACTGCCGCCGGAATAGATCTTGGTAAAACTCCCAAGATTACGTGTTTCGCTGCCCTGTGCCAATACGGTGATGGCAATAAAGAAAAGGGATAAAGAAAGGATAATGGGTTTTAGACTGTTCATGGTTTCAAATAAATTAAAGTAGCTAAATAATAATTGGTTTAACTACTCTATTCCATAGATGATGCCAATTGAAAAATGAGGCCTAAAACGCACAAAACAAGCATTTTAAAAAATTCTATTGTCCGTCTGATGTTTATTTTGTTCGCTGACGGGCGAATTAAGGGAAAGGCATTGAGGGAGTTAACGATTTGCTTTCCATAATTGTAGAAGCCATGTCAATTAAGAACGCTTTCCACAAAATTGTGGAAATATCTTAAATCTCAAACTCAGCTTTTCATTACCAATCAAAAAATCCCCTGATCAAGGGATCTCTATTGCAAATCGTGCGGATAATGTCCCCTTTCCGATCATTTTGACCCAATTTCGAAAGGCTTATAGGACATCCAATCCACCTCCAATTCATAGGGATGTAGCGGTTTTTCTTTAGAAAGGGGATTGGTTTCCACAGACCAATCTTTGGTATGCCAAAAGTTCATCCGGTAAAGGGACCGGTGTTGGGGGATTCCCCTGGTAGTTCCCTGATAATCCCACAGCACTATTCTTTCACCACTTGTAGGATGAATCATCCACCACTGGATGCGGTCAGGATACCAATCAAATCCGTAGGTATAAAATCCTGCTGAGGCGTCAAAGCCCGGAATGGCGGCAATGGTCTCCGGCTGATTCTGCATGCCGGTCAATTGTGTTCTAACACCATTGTGGTTTTCTCTGTAGCTGGTTTCATAGATAATTCCTTGGGCCAAATTGATGGTCCGGCCTACTCTTACCAATTCTCCCCTATGACCGGTCCAAGTACCGACATAAATAACAGTCGGATCAGCAAGAAGCCATTCAAAGTCAATCTCACTCAGCCCGGGAATGCTATCCACATGATAGGTAAAATAACCTACTACGGCACCCACATTGGGCTGAATTGCCTTTGCTTCGGGAACTTTAAGCCTAGCAGCATATGTACCAAAATGAGTAAAATTCTCGGAAATAATTTCCGGACCCCGACCTGCCCCGGCACTGTCCAAGGGATCTATCTTAAAAGAAAGGACTTTTGTTTTTGGCTCTATCGATGACTTCACCCCCATTTTGTATTTAAAATCCGATTTGTTTCCAGTAGACCCATACCTGAAATATTGCGAGCTAGCCTCAGAAAAATCCTCCATAAATGAGCCATGAAAATCCTGGGTTTGGGAAATGGAAAGGAAATGAATCAAAAATAAAAGGGCTGATAGTATTGGAAGTTTCATAATCACAGAGTGATGGAGTTAAAAGTAAATCTACAAAAAAGAAGCAACAGCTAAAGTTGATACGCCTCTAAAGCTTGGCTTTTGATGTAATATTTGGTAAAAACTAAAAATGCCAGATAAGGAACCCTATTTTTAATTAATCTCTTAATCATCATTAAGATGGGGTTTTGCACATCTTTCTTCGCTATTAAATTTTAGATTAAACTCTAATCTTTAATCAAAACAATACGTTTGTTTATAAACTTTAAATAGAATTTCACACGTATGGAAAAATTAACCCTTATGATTAAAGATCCCG
>CAZLJT010000260.1:0-213 GCA_964559905.1 uncultured Aquiflexum sp. | reverse complement strand
ACTATGCTAAAGCCAATAATGTAAGTGTGAGTGGCTTATTTGAGTCTCAAATCAGGGCATTAATGGAATTTGACAAAAAAGAAATAATACTCAGCCCAGAACTCCAAAACCTTAGAGATCCTGGTCAAAGACCAACTGAGAAGGAAATTGAAAAGCATTTGATCCAAAGACGAAAAAAGTCAAAAAAGGCTTAAAAATTACATAGAACTCTCT
>CAZLJT010000259.1:0-5180 GCA_964559905.1 uncultured Aquiflexum sp. | reverse complement strand
AAAATGAATTGGACTTTACTCACTTAATTTAACATCAATAATCAATTTACCAATTTTGGTTCCCCATTCCACATTTCGGTAAATTAGCAAGCATCCCAAAATAGCATTTATGTCCGAGATGACTTAAGACAAACTAAACCTTCAAAAATGACAAAAATTACAAGCATGAATAACAATTACAACTTTTCAGTTAACTTGTGCCTTGATTTTATGTATTGGTTTTTTAGATAAATTTAGAATTGAATAAGGGGATTTTTACCATATCACTGGATTTTGAACTTCACTGGGGGAGATTTGACAAATATCCTTTGGAGGAAAATCTGAATTATTATAAGGAGACCAGAAAAGTGATCCCTTATATCCTCGAACTTTTTGAAAAGTACGGCATAGAGGCTACCTGGGCTACAGTCGGCAGCCTGATGGCAGAAAATATGGAGGAGTGGCTGCACTATTGCCCAAAGGAACAGCCAACTTATCTCAATAAAAAATATTCTCCCTATGAATGGATACAGCGGGAGAAATTTGTGCCTGCTGAGGTTTTATTTGCGCCAGAACTGATCAGAGAAATAATTGCCTGTCCCGGGCATGAAATCGGAAGCCATACATTTGCCCATTATTACACCTGTGAAAAAGGTCAGCTTACAGATCAGTTCAGGGCAGATCTTCAGGCTTCCCAGAAATTGGCAAAGGACAAGTTCCAATTGGATCTTCAATCATTGGTATTCCCAAGAAACCAGTATAATGACAAGGTGATTCAGGTGGCCTTTGAGGAAGGTTTTGATTTTATCAGATCCAACCCCTCAGACTGGTTCTGGAAAAAGACTGAGGACAATGGTTTACTGAAACGTTTTTTTAGAACAGGGGATACCATAATAGGGTTAGGAAAACTGAGTCATTATCCTATGCCTACAATCGAAGAAGGCAAACCCATGTTATTACCAGCTTCCCGCTTATTGAGGCCTTACAGGGGAGATGGGCTTTTTCATCAGCGAAGGCTGAAACGAATCAAAGATGAAATGGCATCAGCCGCACAGGTAGGGCATGCTTATCACCTTTGGTGGCACCCTCATAATTTTGGTTTGTATCCTCAGGAAAATCTGCACTACCTGGAAGGTCTGTTCCAATTTTTTAACTCACTTCAGGACTCATATGGAATGCGCTCTTTGAATATGAAAAATGCTACAATAAAAGTTGTGTGAAATGATTTTTTTTGGTGATGTAAAAAATAGGGTTTTCAGAAATGTTCTTTTAATAGTTATATTTTAACATTAAAAATACAAAAACAAGCTTAAAAAAAAGTGATAAAGACTAAAAAATACCCTGTTTAGGGTATTTTTTTTTGTTTTCTATTTCTCTACATTTGACTCGGGTGATTAAGCGACTTTTCGTCTAAATTTTTTATGAAGATGTCAACAGTATAGGTAGGGATTGTAAAATTTATATTTTTTAGCCCTACTTTTTTTTTATTCCATTTGCGAGTATTTATTGGAATCAATTACCATATTTACTTTAATTATTTATATTTGAGGACTTAAAAGCACCCGCTTTCCATTTATGAGGCATTCATTAGTTGCGATAATCCTGTTATTTTTTTCCGTTTCGTGTATCAGCAATAAAAGGATTACTTATTTGCAGAATTTACCAGAAAACGAACCCATAGAATTGGACGAGTTTATTCCCTTTGCGGAGGTGGATTACCGCTATGTCCTGCAGCCTTTTGATATTGTGGATATAGACTTTGCTTCATCCAATGAGGAGTTGACCAAAGCATTCGAATTTCAGGGCTCGAGGTCAATGCGTGGCGGCGGCGGCGGTGGTGCCAATGATATATTTTACTTTACAGGCTATTCCATCGATCAGGATGGCTACATACTTTTGCCTAAATTGGGTAAAGTCAAAATAGCCGGATTGACCGAAGAGGAGGCTAGGGTAAAAGTACAGGAGGAAATCAGTTCCTATTTCAAAGAGGAGATTTTTGTCAAATTGAGGATAGGGGGGATACGGTTTACGGCTTTGGGGGAATTTTCCAGATCAGGGACTTTGGTGATCATGAAAAACAGGGCCACCATATTTGATGCCTTGGCACTTGCAGGAGAGTCCAGCATTCTGGCCAAAAAAGACAAACTCTTTATCGTCAGGCAATATGACGGGGGCTCCAAAATCCATCAGATCAATTTGAATGACCGGGCATTGTTGGCATCGGAATTCTATTTTATTCAACCCAATGATATTTTGTATTTGGAACCAATGAGAATCAGGCAATTTGGAAATGCGGAAAATTTTTCTGCCTCATTGGGTCTGATCATTTCGGTCACCACCTCTTTATTGTTGATTTTTGCATTGATTTCGGGTAATTTATGATTGACGGTAAGATAGACATATCGAAATTTGAGCAGGATGTCAAGCCCATTGATATCAAGTACTACCTGATCAAATATTCAAGGTATTGGCCTTTATATGCTACCTCAATTTTTATTGCCATAGTATTGGTTTTTTTGTTTCACCGCTACACCGTGGAAGAGTATGAGGTAAGGGGTTCTGTTTTGATCAGGCAGAAAAATTCTCCTGAGGTAAGGATCCTGGACAGGTCCAATATTTTCAGCGGAAGCAACAACCTGGAAAATGATATCTTATTGTTCACTTCCAAAAACCTTGCGGAAGAGGCACTGCGAAAGCTGCATTTTGATGTCAGTTATTATGCCTCTACCAATATCAAAGAAATCGAGCTGTATGATAAATCTCCTATAAAGGTAGAAGTGGACTGGGATTTTCCGCAGATGGAGTCCGGGACGATACATATAACCATGCTATCCGAAGATGAGTTTACCTTGACAAGAGAAGACAAGGGATTTTTTGATTTTCTCAATGCCAAGGCAAACGGGCCACTTGATGAAGAAATTCTCAATAAAAAATACCGGTTCGGAGAAGAAATAAGCTCCAGCAAATCCAAGTTTACTGTTCAGAAAGTCAAATATGTAAAAGAGGGAGATAAATTATATTTTATCATCCACAATCCTGCAGATGTTTTGGAAAGGTATTCCAAGTCAGTTTCCGTCCGACCGATCAACAGTTATGGAACTGTGCTTCAGGTATCTATGGTCTCCCGGGTGGTGGAAAAGGGCAGGGATTATGTCAATGCGCTGATGGACTCTTATATTGAGTATGATTTAAAGGAAAAAAACAGGATTACAGAAAACACCCTTCGTTTCATAGACGAGCAGATGCATATTTTGGAAGATACCCTGAAGATGGTGGAAAAGACCATGTTGGATTTCAAGGTGGACAATAAATTGATGGATATCAATTCTGAATTCGGTGGGGTTTTGGGGAATATTCAGAATTTGGAGACCATGATCCAGAATATTGAATTTGAACTCAGTTATTACGAATCCATGCAAACCTATTTGAAGGAAAAAGGGAATGATTATTCGGATATTGTGGCTCCTTCCATAGTTGGATTGAATGATGGGTTTTTGAACGGATTGATCACCAATCTTGTCACGGTATCCTTAGAAAGGAGAAAATTACTTTCTGTGGTCAACGAAAACCATCCCAATGTTTCCCAACTAGATGAGCAGATTTCAAAATTGAGGGAGAATATTTTTGAAAACATCAATAACCTGGTAGCCAATACCGAGAGGCGAAAAGAAGAGGCCCAAAGAAAACTCCAACAGTTGGATGATGAATTTTCAAAATTGCCACAGACGGAATCTACCTACACCAATATTTTCAGGCAGTTTAGGTTAAGAGACAATCTGTATAATTATTTATTGGAAAAAAGGGCAGAGGCAGGAATCGCCAAGGCCTCCAATGTTTCGGATAATGCGGTCTTGGATTATGCCCGCAGGGGAAGTCTGATTTTTCCAAAGAAAGCCCAGAATTATGGGATGGCCTTTGGTTTAGGATTCTTTATTCCCTTGGCATTTTTATTGGGTTACCATTATCTGAACAATAAGATTATGGATCAGATCCAGCTGAAGAACTCCATCAGGATTCCGATGTTGGGCACTATTGGGCTGAGCAATAAGGAAACCAATATGTTGGTGGCTGAACATCCCAAGACTATGGTAGCGGAGTCTTTCAGGTCGCTTCGTTCGGCGCTGTTTTATATCGCAAGTGATAAGAAATGTAAAAAGATACTGGTAACTTCCTCTGTATCAGGCGAGGGAAAAACCTTTGTCAGCTTGAATCTGGCTTCGGCCATGGCTTTGAGTGGCAAGAAGACCTGCTTGGTAGGTCTTGATTTAAGGAAACCGAAAATGTCGGAATATGTAGGCGTGGATCATAAAGTCGGTCTTTCTACCTATTTGGTCGACAGGGCTGAAAAGGAGGATATTGTGATGGAGACCAAATACGAGAACCTTTATCTTGTTCCCTCCGGGCCTGTTCCCCCCAATCCCGCCGAATTGTTGTTGAAGGATAAGATGGCTACCTTTTTGGAATATTTGGAAAAGGATTTTGATATCGTGGTGATGGATACCCCACCGATAGGCTTGGTGTCGGAGACGATGGATTTGTTAAGGTTTTCTGATGTCAATCTGTACATAGTCCGTCAGGATTATACCCACAAAAAATACCTGCTGATGATCAATGACCTCTATGCCAATGATCAGATCAATAATTTTTATGCTGTATTCAACGGTATCCGTGCGGGTGGAGATGTGTATGATTTTGGTGGTTATAATTACGGCTATGGCTACAATTATTCCTATATGCGCAAAAACAAATATACCGGCAACTATTACGAGGATGATGATCGGAAAAAACCTTCGATGTGGTTGGATAAGTTTTTGGGGAAATTTAGGGTGTAGTTGGGAGTTTTGTTGGATGACCGATGACGGGTGACCGATGTGGGGTGGGGGGAACTTCGGGTTAGTTGTTTATTAGTGGGGGATTTTTGGGGAAGTTGGGAGTTTTGTTGGATGACCGATGACGGATGACCGATGTAGGATATGAGGAACTTCAGGTTAGTTGTTATTTAGTGCGGGATTTTTGGCAGGGAAAAGGTTTAGGGGAGGTTTTTAGATTTCATTTTTTTGGGATATTTGGGTTGTTTATTTAGAATAATTTAATATTTGTCTTTCTGAATGTCAGAAATTTGACTACTTTTTGCAAACGAACTAATCGTTTGCAACCGCAAGTTAACGCAGCAGAGGATAAAAAGTTGCTTGATAAGAAAG
>CAZLJT010000258.1:4016-5189 GCA_964559905.1 uncultured Aquiflexum sp. | reverse complement strand
CTACTTTTAAAATTCAGCAGTATAAAAACTCCTCATCACCTCCTGTGCTTTTTTGCTCTGGGGAGTAAAATCTGGATTCCTTTCTCTGGGCTGGGGATACCATTTCCAAAAGTATGCGCCGGCCAACCAATCTTTACTCCATGCTGTTTCAAAAAATGCCTGATAGCACAAGGCCTGTACCTCTTCCGATAAAGCCACTTCCTTGCGCTCATTGGGCCAAACCCAAGGTTCAATCGCAGCATCCACCGTATTGCAATATCCGATTTCGGTAAAAATTACGGGTTTTTTGAATTTCTTCTGGACTTTTTCGATTTCTTTGATTTTTTTATTCCAACCGTTTTTCAATGATTCTAAATCAGGATTTATCCTGTCTGTCAATGAAAAATAAGCCTGAATCCCGATATAATCCAATGCATCCCAAAATCTGACCTTTCCATATTCGGTGAAATTTGCCGCGTAGGTCAACTCCCCGCTAAAAACAGTCCTGATTTGATCGATCATGGCCCTCCATTCCTTTTCTCTTCCGGAGGTCAGCTCCAATTCAGTTCCGATACACAAAATGGGGATTTGATGAGATTCAGCATATTCAGCATAGTACAATATGAATTCAGCATATTGATCAAACCATTGCTTCCAGTCTTTTTCAGAATTCATGGTTATCGCACCGGGCCATTCTCCTCGTACCCAAAGATGCGGTTTTAGAATAGATTCTACACCCTTTTGCCGTGCTTCCTTGGTGGTAAATTCAACTCCAATCAAAGATTCACCCCACCACATCCGGTCCGAATGTTTTTCCCATTTGATCTCAGGAAGATTTGGATCCGCTTGCCAGCCAAAAGGAGTTTGGGAAATATGGGTAATTCCAAAAATCCGCAAGGAATCCAGTTCCCATCCTTCTAATGGTTTAGGACCCCCCACCCAACAAACTCCCTTTTGCTTGTCTATAATCTTAATAGCAGGATAACCCTCCGCAGCTTGGTTTTGATAAGCCCAAATTGCAAGGACAAGCAAAATCAAAGATCCCAAGAAAAAGTTTTTTTTCATTTGAAAATTGCTTCATGTCACCCAATTCATCTTTTAGTTTTAATGCTGTGAGCACGCCAACACCCGGTGCGCTTTGATAAATTATTAATAATTTTTTTTCCTCTTCTGTTTGCATCATTAATATTTCTT
>CAZLJT010000258.1:1760-4006 GCA_964559905.1 uncultured Aquiflexum sp. | reverse complement strand
AAGAAAAAGTTTTTTTTCATTTGAATTTGGTCTCAATGATGATGTCTTCATGTAAAGTCCTGTGGACAGGACATTTATTGGCAATTTCCAAAAGCTTTTTCTTCATCTCTTCATTTAAATCCCCTTTGATTTCGAGACTTCGTGTAAATCTGCTCACCTTTGAGCCTTTTTTTTCGAAATCTTCGGAATCCTCCTTGTGCACCTTATCATGATCCATGTAAGTTACTATTTCTTTTAAATCCCAACCTTTTCGGTCTGAGTACATTTTCAAAGTCATCACAGTACAGGTACCCAAGGATGCCATCAAAAGATCATAGGGGGTAGGACCCAAATTGTCACCTCCCACTTCTTTTGGTTCATCGGCCAATAAATGATGAAATGGGGTTTTTATTTCTGAAGTATATTTATCCCCAAAAAGCCGAACCTTTACTTGATGGCCTTTAATATCATTTTCCCTTATTTTTTCAGGGAGATATTTTTTTGACCAAGTACTTATCAACTCACCTACATATTTGCTTTCCGTTTCTTCGGTCAACAAGTGGTCAGCTCCATCTAAAGACACAAAACTTTTTGGATGGTATGCACTTTTAAATAAGTCAGCCGCATTGGAAACATCCACGATTTTATCCTGTGGTGAATGAAGAAACAAGAAGGCTTTGCGCATGGCTGAAATTAAGTCAGGCAGATTTTTACTTTCTAAATCTTCTACAAAATCCTTTTTGATCCTAAAACTCCTCCCCCCAATATTTACTTTGGCTGAACCTTCCTTTTTTATGGTTTCAATGTCGGACTCAAAAAGTTTTTTGACATTTTTGGGATTGGAAGGTGATCCTATGGTGACTACCGCTTCCACATAGTCGAGTTCAGCTGCTGCAAAAATTACTGCAGAACCTCCCAATGAATGGCCAATAAGCATTTTAGGCGACTCGTAATTCTTTTCCAAAAAGTCTGCAGCAGCCAATAAATCAGCCACATTGGAGGAAAAACCGGTATCTTCAAAGCTTCCTTCAGAATTGCCCAAACCAGTAAAATCAAAACTCAAAACCGCTACACCGAGTTGGGAAAGCGTATTGCTGATATTATTGACAGCCTTGAAATTCTTGGAACAGGTAAAGCAATGTGCAAAAACCGTATAAAACCTTGGCATTTCATCCAAAGGAAGATAAAGCTTGGCTGACAGCTCATAGCCATCTTTATTTTTGAAATTCAATCTTTCAATTTTCATGGCTCTTATAGTGTACGGTTGAGTTATTTGATGAATTCTACTTGGATATTTTCCAAAAGAATTTCCGAAAGCAATTCCAATTTACCTTCTTTATATAAATTCCCCATATTTTCTACCGGCGTATTTTTTTCTTTCGGTTTATAATTTTCATAGTCCTGAAAAATCAAACCATTGACCTTGTGCTGTTTTATGGCTTTTCTAAAACGCACCCCGCCCCCATCAGTATGGTAAGAATAGGCCAAGTAGTCAATCAAGAAAGTCTCTTTGTCAATCCAATACAAGAAGATATCATCAAAATCCTCCCCGCCTCCATCTTCTGAAAAAGTGACTTTCACCAAGTGGTAAGTTTTCCCGTCAATTTCATCCTCTCCCAAGTAGGATTTAAATACTGCAGGATCATTGAGTCCATAAGGCAAAAAGGCAAAATATGCGACAGAATTGACCGATCTGCTGAATGCGCCGGTTCGTTCCTCTGTCAATGATACTTTAGCGCCGTTTACTGTTCTTTGAAAGCCCTCATTGTTCAGGACATCTTTCACCAGTCCTATGGAATCAGTGAATTCCCGAACGTATTCAAAGCTATTTGGAGATTTAAAAATCTTATAATTTCTGTCCCTGAAATCAAAACTGATTTTAGCCTTTTCAAATAATTGGCCACCATGGGCTTCTATGGACTTGTCCACAATTTTTTGAGCTTCAGATTTCGTTTCGCAGGACTGCTGCGGCATCAGCAAAAAAACAACAACAGCATAATTCAATAATTTCACAATGGATAGATTTTTCATGCGATGATTTTTGTTTAGGAAATCAAAATTAATGATTTCCGCTCCATATTTACTGATCGGGGCCCAAACTTAGTGTCTTCATAATGACAGAATTAGAAATTGCCCCTCGGCAAGCTCGGGGAACGGAGAATTTGGTTAATAAAGGTGGGGTGGGGAGAAACGCGGCGGCGCCGCTTTTCCTACCCCCCACCTCTCCAAAAGACAACCCCGGTGGCCGATCCCCCCGATAGCTATCG
>CAZLJT010000258.1:0-1750 GCA_964559905.1 uncultured Aquiflexum sp. | reverse complement strand
TAATTAATCACTTATTTATAATTTCCCCCTCGGAACGCTCGGGCAACGGTTATTTTGGTAAATAAGGGTGGGGTGGTAAACGGGGCGGCGCCGCTTTTCCCACCCCACCTTCTAACAAGACGATCCCGGTGGCCGAGCTTGCCGAGGCCAAATTAAAATGACCTCAATGTCATTACCCATTCTGAACATTTTAAATAGTTTAGGGGACTCGCAATGACAAAACTCCTGAATACTAAGGTTCTTCTGTTTTTTTTAATTAAATTATAAGCGCTTCATTATAGATTTTACTTATGACAACTTCATTTATTCTCAACGGAAAAAAAGTTGAGGTCACCGCAGCATCAGATGCTAACCTGCTCTGGACCTTGCGGGAAAGACTTCAATTGACAGGAACCAAATATGGCTGTGGTATCTCTCAATGTGGGGCCTGCACAATCCATGTGGATGGCAATCCTGTGAAAGCCTGTATCATGCCCTTGTCCGCCGTAGAAGGTAAGGAGGTCACTACTATTGAAGGTCTTTCTGAAGATAATTCCCACCCATTACAAAAATCCTGGATTTCGGAGCAGGTACCTCAATGTGGTTATTGTCATTCCGGTCAGATTATGCAGGCGGCTGCATTGCTAAAGAAAAACCCGAAACCTAACCGGGAAGAAATCGTCAAGCACATGAATCCTGTATTGTGCAGGTGCGGGACCTACACCAGAATAATGAAAGCCATCGAAAAAACCATCCAAAATAACTGATCATGGAAAATGAATTGAAAGAAAATACGATTTCAAGAAGAAAATTCCTGAAAAGTAGTGGTGGATTGACTTTTTTGGTAGCTGGCATTGGCATACCGGCTTTTGTATGGAAAAAGGAAGAATCTGCCGCAAATAATGTTCAAATCTCAGCTTGGGTGCATTTAAGCACCGACGGGACAGTCACCATATATAACCCAGCTGCAGAAATGGGACAAGGAACGATGACTGCATTGCCGGCCATAATCGCTGAAGAAATGGATGCGGATTGGTCAAAAGTAAAAATCGAACATTCGCCTGTGGAACCAGATATCTTTGGCATTCCTTGGGGTGGCGGCGGTAGAGGCGGAAGCATGTTAACTGTTGGAAGCAGGTCTGTGAGTGGTCATTTTGAAAATCTAAGACAATCAGGGGCACAGGTCAGATTTGTACTAATGAGCAATGTCGCAGAAAAGTGGGGAGTAAATATTGACGAATTGGAAACACAGCCAGGTATGGTCATTCATCCCAAAACAGGCAAAAAAATAGCTTACGGAGAGATTGCTTCCTTTGCGAAATTTCAAGAGGAAATTCCTGAAATACCTACGGATAAATTGAAGAAAGTATCTGAGTTCAGTTTAATCGGCAAAGATTTCCAAAGGTATGATATCCCTGAAAAGGTAAATGGTTCAGCAATATATTCCATAGATATCCAAGTCCCCAATATGGTCTATGGCATGATCAACAGGTCACCTGTAAATGGCACCAAACCTGAACTGAATAACGAATCCGAATTACGAAAAATACCTGGAGTCATTGAAATAGTCAACTTGGATTACGGCATAGGCTTCATCGCAAATAGTTTAGAAGCTGCCCAACAGGCAAAATATACCGCAGACATCAATTGGAAGGGTCAAACCAAAGCAGATAACCATAACAGCCAATCTGCCTACAAAGAATATGAAATATTGGCTGAATCAGGAAATTCGGGCAATATGATAGCCAGTTCAGGAGACTTCTCCCGGGAA
>CAZLJT010000257.1:0-5200 GCA_964559905.1 uncultured Aquiflexum sp. | reverse complement strand
ATCAGGATATGCCCAAATCATGGCCTGAAATTATAAAATATATATGAAAAGAAAAGGAATTAGATTTTATTGGTATAATTTTCAACACCAAAAGGAGTTTTGCCGTTATCATCCCAAACAATTATATATCAATGAAGTTTTTGACACTTTTGTATGCATCGTTTTGCATCCTAAATATTTTTTCAGCAAATGCCCAAAATGATAAAATAATAACTGGGACTGTATTTGAATCGGATACCGGAAATCCACTTCCCGGGGCCAATGTTTACTGGGAATCTGAATTGGGAAAAGGCGTAGTTTCAGATTTGGACGGAAATTTTTCTATTGGCGTTGATGCATTACCCTCCAAACTAGTCATTTCATTTATTGGTTTTACTCCTTCAATCCGCATAATTACAGAAAAGGATATTGAAAAACCGATAAGGTTTTTTCTAAAAACTGAGGATTTGTCTTTGGAAGAAATCATTATCCGGGACAAGAGTCCTGATTTGAATATTTTAGGCACTGAAATGGGAAAATCTGTGGTTTCCATTGAAACCATTAAAAATATTCCGGCATTATTTGGTGAAGTAGATCTTTTGAGAAGTCTGCAATTGCTTCCTGGAGTGCAGACTGCCGGAGAAGGTACTACAGGTCTTTTTGTCCGTGGCGGATCTTCAGATCAAAATCTTATTCAATTGGATGGGGCACCAGTGTATAATCCTTCCCATTTTTTCGGTTTTTTTTCAGTATTCAATCCAGATGCACTGAGTGGGGTGGAATTTTATAAAGGAAATATTCCCGCTGAATTGGGTGGTAGGATTTCTTCTGTTGTAGATGTTTCTATGAGAGAAGGAAATTTTCAAAAATTAAAAGGAGAGGGTGGGATTGGAACAATAAGTTCCAGATTTACCTTGGATGGACCTCTTCTTTCCGACAAGTCTTCATTTATAATTTCAGGAAGAAGAACTTATGCAGATTTGTTCTTGAGGTTGTCCAATAATGAAAACATCAATAGCAATCAACTCTACTTTTATGACCTGAGCGGAAAAGCCACCTTCAAATTGAGTGACAAAGATATTTTGTCATTTTCATCCTATTACGGTTCTGATTTTTTGGGGATTTCAAGGCAGTTTGGAATTGGTTGGAATAATTTTGTATCCTCACTAAATTGGTCAAGAAACATAAGTGAGGACACCTTTTTTGATTTGAATGTGTATAATAGCCGCTATAGGTATCAGATACTTTTTGATGATGAAAATAATGGGTTTGATTGGCAAAGCACAATTTCTGAGACAGGGGCAAGACTTGAATGGTCTTGGTTAAAACCAAATAATTCAGTGATTAAAGCAGGATACCATACGCAATTTTATCATTTTAGCCCGATCAAGCTTACTTTGGCTCCTGAAAGCAATCTGACTGATATCAATACCAATCCAAGTAATGGGTTTCAAAACAACTTCTTTGTTTCAGGTACTACCGACCTGGGGACCAAAGTAAAAATAGAAACTGGCCTTAGATATACCCTTTATCAGGAAGTTGGAAAGGGAGTAGTCTATCGATATGAAGGTGGTATTCCGACTCCGGATGTTACTATCACAGATACCCTAAATTTGGGGAGATTTGAAAGTGGCAAAGTATTTCATAGACTGGAACCAAGAGTTTCTTTAAGGTATTTGATTAGAAACGATCTTTCTTTTAAAGCTTCATTCAACAGAAACCATCAATTTGTTCAGATTGCCACCAATAGTTCTGCTGGTCTGCCCATAGATAGATGGGTTCCTGCAGGAACATATATCGAACCTCTCAGAGGAGATCAATATTCGGCAGGTTTATTTAAAAATTTTGGTTTGGATAGATGGGAAGTTTCCATTGAATCTTATTACCGGGATTTTAAAAATGTTGTGGATTTAAGGCAGGGAGCAAGTGTCTTGTTTACTGACAATGTAGAGACTGAGTTGCTTACAGGATTAGGGTATGCCTATGGGTTTGAGTTTTTGATCAGAAAAAACTTTGGAAAAACCACTGGGTGGCTAGGCTATACCTATTCAAGAACATGGAGAAAAATTGAAGGTATAAGTCAGAATAATTGGTATAATCCAAGATTCGATAGACCTCATGATATAAATTTGGTACTTAACCATGAATTTTCAAAAAGATGGTCAGCAGCTATGACATTTGTATATACTACAGGTCAGGCAGTATCTTTTCCTGTTGGTACTTATGAAGTAGATACCCAAGTTCTTCCTCTCTACGGTCCCCAGAGAAACAGTGAAAGATTTCCGGATTACCACCGAATGGATATGTCTGTAACCTGGAAAGGGGTGGATAAAGGAAGAAAATGGAGAGGAAGCTGGAATTTCAGTGTCTACAATCTTTATGGTAGAAAAAATCCATTTACTTTCCAATTTACAGATATTGTGAACGATGATATAAACTTTGACCCGGATTCAGGAGAAGAAATTAATTCCAAAAGACCAGGTGTAGTCATGACGTACTTGTTTACTTTTTTACCTGCGCTAACATATAACTTTAAATTCTGATGAGAAATATAATCATATACCTCTTCTTTCTGGTATTTCTTTCATCCTGTCAGGAAGAGGTAGTTCTTGAATTAAAGCAATTGGAACCAATTCCTGCTATCGAAGCCATTTGGACCAATAATCCAAATGTTAATCAGGTCAGAATTTTACTTTCGAAAGATTATTACGAAGAAGAACCCAATCAGATTGTAGATGACGCGGAAGTATCAATCACAAGCCTTAGCTCAGGCAGGGTTGTAGATTTTAGATTTTCAGAGCAGGCAAAAAAATATATGGCTTTGAACAATGTTCCGGGCGTGATCGGGGAACAATATGAGCTGAATGTGAAAATTGGCGACAAAGAATATGTTTCTAGGGGTACCATGCTTGAGCCACCGATTTTGGACAGCATCACCTATGAATTTAAAGAAGAAAGATTTTTTAGGGAAGAAGGTTATTATCTGACTGTTTACGGTAAAATTCCTTTTGTTGAGGAAAATAATTACCGGATCAGAATCATTAAAAACGACACCCTTATGAACAGCAGACTTGATTACCTGCTGTTTGACGATACATTTGGAACTTCAATTTTGGATCAGGGATTTGAATTGTCGGGAATTCCGTTCAAAGTGGATGACCGAATAAGATTGGAATTGTACAGAATGAACCGGGATGCATTTGACTATATCAGCCAATTGGTGGATTTATTGTTTAATGATGGCGGTCTTTTTTCATCTCCACCTCAAAATCCCCAATCCAATATCAGATTGAAAAGTGGAAAAGGAGAGGTGCTTGGTTATTTTTTAGTCAGTCCATTTCTCAATGAAACAGTTAGAATAGTAGAGGAAAACCAATCTGATTAATTTTCGGAAGTGATTCGGTCTTTATTCCTACTTTTGTAACATGATAGATTTTAGCCAAAAAGGAAAGGTAGTTGTTACTTTCAAAGATAGATTCGCATCTTATGTAGAAATGGAATTGTTGGATATGGGATTCAAACCGGTCAAAACAGAGCGGACTTCCATTGAATTATATGCTTCAATCAACGAATGTATTTTTTTGAATCTGCATTTACGAACTGCAAGCCATGTACTTTTTGAAATCAAATCATTCTACCTCCACCATGCTGACGATATATACAGGAGGATAAAAGCCATTCCTTGGGAGGAATATATTTCTCAGGACGCTTATTTTTCCGTGATTTCGCATGTAGACAATCAAAGTGTAGACAATCCTTTATTTGTCAATGTCAGAGTGAAAGATGCGATTGTAGACAGATTCAGGGAAAAGTCGGGTATCAGACCAAATTCCGGATCTGAATTGGACGGTGCAGTTTTTCAGTTATTCTGGAAAGAAACCCAAGCCAGCTTATATATCAATACATCTGGCGAAACTCTGGCAAAGCATGGTTACCGAAAGATTCCCGGAAAAGCGCCTTTGTTGGAAGCTTTGGCTGCAGCAACCATTTATGCCACGGATTGGGACAGAAAAAGTCCTTTTGTGAATCCTATGTGCGGATCGGGCACTTTAGCCATTGAAGCGGCGATGATTGCAACTGACCGATATCCGGGACTTTACAGAGACCATTATGCATTTATGCATATTTTGGGTTATGAGCAATCATTCTATGCAGATCAAAAACTGGAATTGGAGAAAAAAATCAAGGAAAAACCTGACCTGCGGGTGATTGCCAGTGATATCAGCGAGCAAGCGGTTTTATTCAGTAAAGAAAATGCAGGCTATGCAGAAATGGAAGAACTCTTAGAATTTGAAGTCTGTGATTTTGAAGATACAACTATCCCGGAATCTGAAAATGGCATTGTGATTTTCAATCCTGAATATGGCGAGAGGTTAGGAGAGGAGGAAGAATTGGGGTTGACGTACAAAAGGATTGGGGATTTTCTGAAACAAAAATGTGAAGGATACACCGGTTACATATTTTCAGGGAATCCATCTTTGGCTAAAAAAGTAGGTTTAAGAGCTTCCAGAAAAATTGAATTCTACAACGGCACGATAGATTGTAGGCTATTGAAATTTGAATTGTACAAAGGTACAAAAAAAGTGGTCGAATAAAAAAACCGGCAAGAAGCCGGTTTTTTTAAATGTTTTGAAGAGAAAGTATTTTTATTTGCATAAAGTACCAGAATCCTCCTGCCTCTCGACCGCCCTTAACATCGGTCACCCCACATCAAACCAATTCTTATATGCTTAAATCTCAAAATCAAAGCATCTCCATCAATTTATCAATCTTTGACTTAAGGTCATTGATGGCATTGCTGTAGCGCTCATCCCACTCTGTCAGTCTTTCTGTTGATTTCATTTCTGTTTCATATTTGATCCCAGGAAGAATCCAAGAGGCATAACCACTGAAAGGATCTGATGAAGCGTAGAGAGAGCGGTACCAATTTCCAAAATACATTCCTTTAGGATCAATAAAGCTCTTTTCTAAAGACATCAGGTTTTTATTGATGGCATTTAGTTTTTTGGAATCGTTTAGGTTTGAAGCCAGCACCTCAGCGATTTTGCTGTCCAATGCATCGGCACTTTTTTTCAATGCTGTGATTGAATTTTTGGATTTCTCAAAACCTGAAAAATCTTTGTGGTAGACTTTAACATCTTTTTCTGCTCCTTCAAAATGTACCTGAAGGTCCTGTGCATACCGACCTACATGATAAGGTATGATTTCAGCATTTGCCAAT
>CAZLJT010000256.1:1229-5238 GCA_964559905.1 uncultured Aquiflexum sp. | reverse complement strand
TATTTCGATATTCTTGCCATCAGGGCATTTCCATCTTTGACCAACAAGCAGGAAGATATAGAAGACTTTGTCTTTAATCAATTCATCAAATACTCAGGAAAACCTGTCATCAGCTTGGAAAGTGCCATACGCCATCCTCTTCAAAGTTTGGCAGACATGGTTACCATTCAGGAGAATTGGAATAAAGAAATTAAACCAAAAGTTGTCTTGACTTGGGCACCGCATATCAAAGCTATACCACATGCGGTAGCCAATTCCTTTTCAGAATGGGCTTTGGGTTGTGGACACGATTTAACCATTACCCATCCGGAAGGCTATGAACTTGATGAAGCATTCACCAAAGGGGCAAAAATTGAATTGAATCAGGCAAAAGCTTTAGAAGATGCAGATTTTGTCTATGTCAAAAACTGGTCTGCCTTCAATGACTATGGAAAAATTATTACAACAGACCATTCTTGGATGTTGAAAGAAAAACACTTAAAGAAATCAAAGAATGCAAAAGTAATGCATTGCCTTCCGGTAAGAAGGAATCTGGAACTTTCGGATGAAATCCTGGATGGGCCAAGAAGTCTTGTAATCCAACAGGCAAAAAACAGAATATATTCGGCCCAAGCGGTCATAAGCCAAATATTAGGCTGAAAAACAAAGTACTCAAACCTATAAAACATGAATATAAGTATAATTAAAATCGGTGGAAACGTCATAGATTTCCCGGAAAAGCTTGACGAGTTTCTGTTTCTGTTCTCAAGATTGCCTGGCAAAAAAATACTGGTTCACGGGGGTGGAATTTTAGCCTCCAAATTTGGAGAAAACCTTGGGGTCATGCCCCAAATGGTAGATGGCAGAAGAATAACTGACCGGGATACACTCGACATTGTAACAATGGTATATGCCGGACTTATCAATAAGCAGATAGTAGCAAAACTTCAAAGTTTCAGACAGAATGCATTGGGCATGACCGGTGCTGATGGAAACCTCATCAGGTCAAATAAAAGACCTGTAAAAACAATTGATTATGGATTTGTAGGAGACATTCAGGAAGTTAACGTCAATCTTTTGACCTACTTATTGGAAGACAATATCATCCCTGTTATCAGTGCAATTACTCATGACAAAAAAGGTCAGCTGTTAAACACAAACGCAGACAGTATCGCTTCCGAACTGGCTACAGCCCTGGCAGTAAAACATAATGTAAACCTTTATTTTTGTTTTGATAAATCAGGGGTTTTGATTGATGAAAAAAATGAAAACTCCATCGTTCCGCTTATCAATGAAGATATTTATGCTGAGTTGAGAAAAGAAGAAGTCATCCACTCCGGAATGATTCCAAAACTGGATAATGCTTTTGCCGCACTTCATAAAGGTGTCAATCATGTATGGATCGGGAAAGCTGAAAATTTACTTTTGGCATCAAAAGGAAAACTTTCAGGAACTATAATTGAAAAACACCGATACGACCTTTATTAATTTAGACCATACTGAGATTGAGGTTTTAACTTTAAAACCCGAAATCAAATTATTAAGACTTTATCAATGGCTTTTGAAAGAAAATGGATAGAGATAGTGCCATGAATGCCAATATAAAATGAATTCTACCGATTTTGATATTTATGATCTCTATGAAGATGCTGTTTCTCTTTTAAAGGAATTGATAGCAACACCATCCTTCAGCAGGCAAGAAAATTTTACAGCAGATATCATCCAACAATTTCTGGAATCCAATCAAGTACCTGTTCAAAAAACAGGAAACAATATCTGGGCTTTCAACAAAAACTTTGATCCGTCAAAACCTTCCATCCTTCTCAATTCCCATCATGATACTGTAAAGCCAAATGCAGGTTATACCATAGATCCCTTCCAGCCTATCATTCAGGATGGTAAACTTTTCGGATTGGGTTCTAATGATGCCGGAGGCTGTCTGGTGAGCCTTATTGCTGCATTTCTACATTTTTTCCCTAAAGAAATCCCCTACAATATTTTAATTGCTGCCACGGCTGAGGAAGAAATCTCCGGAGCAAATGGGATTGAAAGCATTTTAGTGGAACTTCCAGAATTTGAATTGGCTATAGTAGGAGAACCTACCTTGATGAAGCTTGCTGTAGCAGAAAAGGGTTTGATGGTAATTGATGCTACTGTCAAAGGAATAGCGGGCCATGCTGCACGAGAAGAAGGAGAAAATGCCATTTACAAAGCCTTGGAAGACCTGAACAAGGTAAAAGATTTTCAGTTCAAAAGGCTCTCGCCTTTTTTGGGTAAGACTAAAGTAACTGTAACCATTATTCAGGCCGGAACCCAACATAATGTCGTACCTGACACTTGTATTTTTACTTTGGATGTAAGAGTTACTGACAGTTACACCTTGGATGAAGCATTTGAGGAACTCCAATCGGCTCTTAAAGCAGAGCTCAAACCAAGATCAAAAAGACTCAACTCTACCAAAGTTCCTCTTGGACATAAAATACTTTCGGTTGCAAATGAGTTGGGCTTAGAGCAGTTCGGAAGCCCTACCCTTTCAGATCAGGCTTTGATTCCCTTTCCATCCGTCAAAATTGGCCCTGGTGATTCTGCCCGTTCCCATACCCCTGACGAATTCATCTATTTAGAAGAAATCAAAAACGGCATCAAAGGCTATATCGATCTATTGAGTGAATATATGTCAATTTCTACTCCCTAATTTCTTCCTTCATCCCTCATCCTTCGTCCTTAAATAAAATCTTAATTCAAAAATCTAAAATCTAAAATCCACAATGAAACTCTGGCAAAAAGATATTAGCTCCAAAAAAGAAGTAGAATCCTTTACCATCGGACAGGACCCCAAATTTGACATCTTATTGTCGCCTTTTGATGTTTTGGGCTCCATCGCACATGCCATGATGTTGGAAAAAATAGGTTTACTGACTTCAAATGAATTGGATGAACTGCGCAAAGGATTGAAAGAAATTTACCTTGAAATCGAGAAAGGGCAATTTAAAATTGAAGATGGGGTTGAAGATGTACATTCGCAGGTTGAATTTTTGCTGACCCAACGTTTGGGAGATGTTGGAAAAAAACTGCATAGCGGCAGATCAAGGAATGATCAGGTTTTAGTGGACCTGAAATTATATTATAGGGCTGCCATTCGCGAAATTGTAGAGGCAATGGAAGAGCTTTTTTCATTACTTACAGTTCTTGCAGAAAAGCATAAAAATGACCTGATGCCAGGCTATACCCATACCCAATTGGCTATGCCTTCTTCATTCGGATTATGGTTCGGTTCTTTTGCAGAAGGATTGTCGGAGGATATGGACCTCTTACATACAGCTTATAAATTATCCAACAAAAACCCATTAGGATCAGCTGCCGGATACGGTTCATCTTTTCCTTTAGACAGAACTTTGACAACGGTTTTATTGGGTTTTAATGACCTCCATCACAATGTGATCAATGCGCAGAACAGTCGTGGAAAAACTGAAAAAACAATCTCATTTGCACTTTCAGGCGTGGCTGGAACCCTAAACAAACTGGCATCAGATGTATGTATTTTCATGAACCAGCATTTTGGGTTTATTTCATTTCCGGATGAACTCACCACAGGAAGCAGTATTATGCCTCATAAAAAAAACCCTGATGTGTTTGAACTTATACGGGCAAAAACCAATCAGATTCAATCTATCCCAAATACCGTCACGCTGCTATTGACCAACATGACTACGGGTTACCATAGAGACCTCCAATTATTGAAAGAAGCCATCTTCCCGGGAATTGAAACTTTGTTGGACTGTATACAGATGAGTACTTTTATGCTCAAAGAAATCAAAGTCCAAAAGGATATACTTTCGGACCCTTTTTATAAGCATCTTTTTAGTGTAGAAGAAGTCAATGATTTGGTTTTAAAAGGAATACCTTTTCGCGATGCCTATAAAAAAGTAGGATATGCTATTGAAAACAATAATTTTCAACCTATACAGAATAAAGTGACCCATACCCATGAAGGAAGCATTGGAAACCTTTGACTGAATGAAATAAAAGG
>CAZLJT010000256.1:0-1219 GCA_964559905.1 uncultured Aquiflexum sp. | reverse complement strand
TATGTATTTTGGTGGCATAGATGCTAATTTAGTAAACATTGACAAAGTAATAAAAGGTAAAATGAAACATGCTGTTTCAAATTTCGATTTTGAAAAAACAGATAATGCAATAGAAAAATTACTTTTTGGAGTCCATGGTAATTAATTCTAAACCTTATTGACGTTACAAAAAAAGGTTGATATGGTTTAGGCATTATCGAATACAAAGACATTTGAAATTATTACTACGTCCAGTTTAAAATACAGAATTCTTTTGGCAGATGGAAAAACTTAAAAGAGTCAATTTAAATATTCCCGAAAGACCTATAAAGGTTCTCCAGTTTGGAGAAGGCAATTTTCTTCGGGGATTTGTAGACTGGATGATAGATCTGATGAATGAGAAGACTGACTTCGACGGAGACATTCAGGTGGTTCAACCCTTGGCAGAGGGACTGGGAACACAAATCAACGAACAAGAAGGGCTTTTTCATGTCAAACTACAGGGAATCCAATCAGGGAAAATTATTCAGGAAAACAGGCTCATTACTTGTGTGAGAGGTGTTCTAAACCCTTTTGAGGATTATATTGCCTTTTTGAAATTAGGAGAAATTGAAGATTTGAAATTTGTGGTTTCCAATACCACAGAAGCCGGAATCGCATTTGATGCTGAGGATAGATCCTTTGAAGTACTCCCTTTGACTTTTCCGGGAAAACTTACTGCATTGTTGTACCACCGATTTAAGGCATTTTCAGGCGATCCTTCAAAAGGTTTGGTCATAATCCCCTGTGAATTGATCGATAGAAATGGGTATCAGTTAAAATCTGCAGTGCTGAATTATGCCAAACTATGGAATCTTCCGGAATCATTTACCGCATGGCTTGAAGACCATAATGTATTCTGCAATACCCTTGTGGACAGGATAGTACCGGGCTTTCCAAAAGATAATATTATTGAAATCCAAAATGAATTGGGTTATAAGGACAATCTTGTCGTGGTGGCCGAACCCTTTCATTTTTGGGTGATAGAAGGTTCGGAAAATCTACAGGAAATATTCCCGGCAGGGAAAGCAGGTCTTCAGGTCAAGTTTGTCAAAGACCAAAGTCCCTACCGTACAAGAAAGGTAAGGATTTTGAACGGGGCCCATACCGCTTTGGTTCCTGTTGCCTATCTCAATGGTTTCAGAACTGTCCGAGAAGCAGTAGAGGACAAGGACATGGGTAAATTTATTAAGGACACTAT
>CAZLJT010000255.1:0-5255 GCA_964559905.1 uncultured Aquiflexum sp. | reverse complement strand
GTGATTTTGTATTCAAAACTGGAAGTACCGGAAATTCCTGCTCCGCTGATTCCTTCTACAATGCCTGTTATACTCGTCTCTACATCATGGTTATAAAAAGATATAGCTGCCCGTCCGGATGAGTCAGTAAGAATATATGGAGCCCAGAAAAGGCATAAATGGGTTTATAATTTACTATTACATTCGCTTTAACAAATGGGGGAAATCCAAAAAGTTGGAGGCTGGCTTTTTTTAATACTCCTAAAGCTAGTTGCATGTTCCGAAATTTACAAAGTTCGTTTGAAAAAGAACCCGGACATCATTGTTACCATTAAAGCTGCACCTGTTTCAAGGTCTATAATTGCCTTCGTGTGGGCAGTTATTTGTTGGAAAAAAGTCAGGTATAAAATGCATATTGAATAAATAGCTTTCATTTTTCTTTGTCTTAACTTTCAAAGTTATCGACATTGATTTCAGGTTTGCTTACACGGTCTTGCTGAAAAAAAACCCATACATTGATTTTATTGAGTCAATATTCAAGCCAAATTAATTTTCTGGAATTAAAAATTTGTTGAAATATTTGCTTTGGAAAAAAAACAGTGACCTTCGGACAATATTTGATTGCATTGGTCCTAAAAAATAGATTGTAACTTTTTAAATATCTACATTATACATCAAAATTGATGTATGCCCAGCACCTTACAAACCACCCGCATTTATAATAACCTTGGTTATTGGTTTCTGATTTTTGTTCTCTTGGCTTTTATTGGGTTCTATAAAACTTATTTTTCTGTTCTGCTGGAGCCACATCCCACTGTAGTCCATTTGCATTTTGCATTTATGGTCATCTGGATGGGTTTGGTAATCGTACAACCACTCCTGATCAAGTACAAAAAATTATCAGTCCACAGGACTTTGGGAAAGTTGAGTTACCTGGTCGTACCATTGGTGCTGATCACTTCTGCGATGATGTCAAAACACAGTTATTTTGCCTATAAATCACGGTTGGAGGTACAGGTTGTAGAAGGATTGGCAAAATATACCGAAGCTGAGATACTTCATTTGAGCGCTTTCCAAATGGGCCTGTCTGTTTTTTATATTCTTTGGCTGGCGATTTTCTTTGGACTAGCTATTTATAATAGAAAAGACCGTATTCCCCATTCACGCTATATTCTTGCAGCAGCACTGACCTTTATGGGACCGACGGTGGACAGGATTTTTATTTTCTGGTTTGAGACCTATATGTTATGGAATTCATTTTCAATAGAGTACTTTTCCTTTGGATTGATCAATGTCACTTTGATATTTTTCCTATTTATAGACAAAGGAAATCCAAAGGGCCAGAAAGCTTTGGGAATAAGCCTCTCAATATACCTGATCGGCCAGATTCTTTATGCCACCGTAAGGGAAACTGACCTTTGGGTAATGATGATAAGCAATTTGGTAAACATAGGATCTTGAAAAAGAGCAAAGCGAAAATTTAAACACCTTTTTCTTTCGGATTAAACCCTTTCAATTCTTGTGTTTCCATTAGATGATTTCCCTTATAAAGTTTGCTTACCTTATACGCCATAAAGCTTTGCTAATGCTAACACTCATGATTTTCTTAATCATTCTTAAGGTTATCGACAGGATTGGTTAGAGCAGCCCTTACTGCCTGTGAACCTACAGTCAGCATAGTCAAGATCAAGACTAAAGCCAGTGCCAATGAGATGGCACCAAAACTCATATTGACCCGATTGGCCAAGTTTTGAAGCCATAAGTTGTTGAGAAACCATGCCGCCGGCAAACCAACTGCTATAGCTATCAAGATAATTTTGATAAATCCCATGGACAATTGCAGGGTGATTCCTGATGTTGTTGCTCCAAGTATTTTCCGGATGGCAACTTCCTTGATTTTAGTTTCCGCTGTATAGGTTGCCATTCCCAATAATCCCAAACAGGAAATCATAATGGCAAGGAAAGCTACTACTCCTACAACTTTGGTCAATAATCCAAAGAACACCTGGTACATCTCTCTCATCTCAACATCAAAAAATTCATAATCAATTTTAAGGTCGGGATTGACTTTGTTCCATGCTGCCTGAAGGGTAGCTATTATCTGATCGGAACTCCCAGTGTATTTCACCTGAAGCTGACTGAATCCTTCCGGATCGTACATCAGTGCCATCGGTGCATCATCCATTAGTAAATTTCTGTGGTTATAGTTGGGTGCTACACCAATAACCTCATAAACAATAAGGTCTTCACCCTTAAAAATAATTTTTCCCACGGCTGCACTTGCTGATTCAAAACCTAACTTTTCTACTGCCAATTGGTTGATGATAATCTTTGATTTATTCGATTCGGGTGATTGTGAATTGAAATTATTTCCGGCAAGCAATTCGAGACCCATGTTGTCCAGATAATCCTCATCTACCTGAAAATAATCTATGTTCTGTTTCTCTGACTCGGAAGTTAATCTAAAATCTTCACCATAGGTAATTCCGGCCCCAGGGATATGCGAAATTCCTGAAACACTTTCAACATGGCTATATGGGAGGAGTTCGGATTTTAATTGTTCATAACTGGTATTGTTGAGCCGGACTAAAATCTTGTCATTTACTTCAAATCCAAGATCTTTATTCAGAAAAAGCGTAGTTTGGTTGTAAACCAAAATAGCGGATAAAATGAAGATCAGAGAAATTGATAATTGAATGACCAATAAGGATTTCCTTAAGCCTATCGCAGAGAATAATTTCACACCGACTAAATTCTTTAGAACCTTGGTAGGTTGAAATGAGGAAAGAATTACCGCAGGAAAAAACCCGGCCAATATACCTACCAAAACAGCAAATCCGATTAAATAGGGATACACTTCCATTGAAGTGGAAAAATCCCATCTCAGCACTTGAATCAGTTTTAGATTCAGCAACAAAGGCTTGACCACCATGACTATCATCCATGAAAAAAACAGGGCCAGCAAAGCTATGACTATTGCTTCAGTCAGAAACTGAGTGAAAATCTGTAGTCTTTTTGCGCCTGTCACTTTTCTGATACCAATTTCTTTTGCCCGTGTAAGTGATCGGGCTATGGATAAGTTGGTGAAGTTGAAGCAGGAAGTCAACATGACAATCAGGGCCAGTCCACCTAAGAATATGACCACAATTTTTGGTAAGATAGGTCCAATGGGATTGTTAAGATCCGGGCCAGGAGTAATTTCAGTCAGGCCCTGCAAGGCAAAGGAATTCGTTTGGGGATCATTATTTTTCCCGTATTGGGCAAAGGCGATTTCATGGAGACTATTTTGAATATGTTGGGATGAAATCCCTTCTTCCACGAGGATGTACACATATCCGTCATAGATGTTTTCCCAGGAATCCAGGGAATTGTCGTAGGTGGTATCCGCTGCAGCTTTGCTGTAGATGGTGGAGATTGATGCCAGACCATCATAAATGATATGGGACTTTTGATCAGCCTGATCTTTCAGTATGCCTGTTACTTTGTAATCCCCCTGTTCCCCAACCTTGATAAACTCTCCAATGGGATTGGGATTGGTAAAAAGTTTTTCGGCAGTTTCTTTCGTCAATACCACAGAATAGGGATCAATCAAGGCCGTAGCAGGATTTCCTGATTCGAGTTCCAGTTCAAAGATTTCCAGAAATTCCGGATCGGTATAAAACCCGGTCACAGGGATATTGATATCTTTTTCAAAATCCACCATACTCCTGTTTCCGAAGCCCCTCTTTATCCGTACAGCTTTTTCAATTCCGGTATAATCCTCAAGCAGGACATTCCGTATGGCCATAGTAGTGGAAGCAGTTGCCTTCCATTTATCGGGGAGCGTATTGACCCTAAAGATTCGGTCTTTATTGGATATATGCCGATCAAATTTATATTGGTCAAGGACCAGCATGATCACAATCAAACTCAGAGACATACTGATGGCCAAGCCAAAAATATTGATAAATGAAAATGTACGGTGCCTGATTAAATTCCGGAAGGCCACCTTTAAATAATTTTTCCACATGACTTTGTCTCTTTATAGAAAGTATGAATGAAGTAATCCCTAATATTTTTCAATTGTGAATCTTTGGATTCCAATAAAGTGCCAGATAATTATGCCCCAAAACTTCCAATAAAGCTGTATTTCAATTTTTTTGATAATAAAAATGGACAGAATTGTTCGGTGAAGGACGATTTTAAATTTTCAAACTTTAATCAATGATAATAACAGTATAGCTTGATTTTTTGCTGCTTAGGTTTTTTCTGACAATTGATACAAAACAAGATCTTTTAATTATAAATCTATTTCTACCATTTGACTCGATAATTGTATAAATTTCAGATTGCTTTAATCACTTCGGAAAATATATACCCTGTTTCGGACAGTTTATTGGGGTGTTGGTACTTGATTCATTTGGCAAAAGAGGATTTTACAGTATCTTTTTTAAATGGATAGTATTCATGCCTACCTATCAAGACTTAAACAGCAAGGGAAATGAAACGAAGAAATTTTATCAAAACATCTGCGCTCTGCGCTACAGCAGTGAGTGCATTTGGGTTTATACGCTTTGACGGGACAATGTATGTGGGGGATTGCGCCACAACTTCTGATATCTTGGGTCCATTTTATAGACCCAGCAGTCCCGAGCGCAGTAATTTGGTTGTGGCCGGTTCGAAAGGCCGCAAGGTAGAACTCCTGGGTAAAATACTTCATCAGGACTGCAGCACGCCATACAAAAACGCAAAGGTTGAGCTTTGGCATTGTGACGAAAACGGCGTTTATGACAATTCTACCTCAGCATTCAACTATCGAGGTACGGTCAAAACCGACAATGAAGGCAATTATTCTTTTCAGACTATCATTCCTGTGCCTTATGATGCAGGAGGAGGCTTGATAAGACCTGCACATTTTCATATGATGGTGACCGCGGATGGCTATCAGCCTTTGGTGACACAGTTGTATTTTACCGGAGATAAAAACATTCCCAAAGACCCTTGGGCCAATGCTGCCAAGGGCCGTCATTTGAAAGTCGAGGACCATCCAAACGGTGTCAGCAAGGTGGTTTTCAATGTGGGAATGGCAAGAACATTGGCGGTGGAACCTGCTTCCATCAACAAACTTACCGGCACTTATGTCCATGAAAATGATCCAAAGAAAACAATCACCCTTTTCAATAATCAAAATACAATTTGGGTCAAGAATGAGGTTTTTGGAGAGGGATACATCTATGCTGGTAATAACCTCTTCGTCTATCCAAGCAATCCGGAGGGGAGTTTTGATAAACTTGAGT
>CAZLJT010000254.1:0-5260 GCA_964559905.1 uncultured Aquiflexum sp. | reverse complement strand
AAAGTATCCCAATACCAAAATGATTCAAACCCTTACAAATCAGTTAGATGATATGAGGGCCTTATCCATTGGTCAAATTGCTCCTGAAATATCCCTTCCTGATCCGCAGGGGAATTTAGTTAATCTTTCGGACCTGAGAGGAAAATATGTTTTGATTGATTTCTGGGCTGCCTGGTGCAGACCATGTAGACAGGAAAACCCCAATGTAGTACGATTGTATAATGAATATAACGAAAAAGGTTTTGAGGTTTTTGGTGTCTCCCTTGATAGGACAAAAGAAGCTTGGGTTAAGGCCATAGAGGAAGACCAATTGACTTGGACTCATGTCTCCGATTTAAAATATTTCAATTCAGCAGCGGCTGCTTTGTATCAGATCAACGCCATTCCTGCTACCTACATGCTGGATCCAGAGGGAAGAATTATTGCCAAAGACCTAAGAGGATCAAGTTTAGAAAATAAGTTGAAGGAAATATTCAATTGAATTTTCGCCTTTAATTGGGTATAATTTAAGTCTGTTTATATCACCTTTAATCCTATAAAATAAATTTTATAATCCTAAATCTTATGGTAGGATAATTAATAGTGATTTTCTGTTAGTTTTACTTCTGTTTTGAGGAATGTGGATTTTAGACTTCAAAATAAAGAATTTAAAATTCTTAAATTGCTATATAAAAAGAACCAGTTAAAAATTTTAATTATATTCGTCCAATTCTGAAAAGTACAAATAAAACCAATTAACTAAACATGAAAAAAAGAACCATCAAATCACCTTTAAGCAGGATACTGACATTAGCCCTGTTTAGCCTTTTGGTCATGGGTGCCTGTAAAGGAAAGAAAAAAGTAGTAGCTGCACCAGAACCTGCACCCGTTGAAGAGGTTAAGCCAACTCCGCCACCACCGCCAGCACCAGGGCCATCGGCTGAAGAAGTAGCAGTGGGAAAATTGGAGAACTATTTCAACAGTATTGCTAACTCCAGTAATATGGATGCGGCCAATAGAACTATTCAGGAAGCATCAGGAATGTTTTCAAATTCAAATACTCCTGTATTGATAGTGATTCATGAGGAAAGTGGTATCAAAGATTATGATGAACCAACTACCATAGATAAATATCTAAACTATCTAAAAGACACCAAGAAAAACCTTAATTTCATTTCTGACATCAGACTTGATAATAATGGAAAGGTTTCTGAATTGGAGCTTCGCCGTAAAAAATAATATCCACCGAAAAATTTAAAGAAATGAAAAAATATATTCCCCTTTTCCTGTTGCTGTTTTTAGCTTCAGCGACAGTTTCTCTGGCACAATCTGATAATATTAGTCCTGCAAGAAAGCAAGCAATTGACTCTTTGGCTTTGGAGAAAGTTAAGGATTTGAGTAAATACATCAGTATTATTGGAAGTAAAGAAACACAATTCTCAGAAGCAAACCGCGTTATGGACAGGGCAGAAGAGTTATTTGCTCCAGATGCTGAAATGGGAGTTTCCTCCCTGAACCGAAAAGAAATAGCTTATTATAAAGTAAGAAGATACTTTGAAAGATTGATGGCTTTGAACTATGATCGCGTAAACATTTCCTGGTATGATATTCATTACATCAGCGATTTGGAAAGACAGCCTGATGGCCGTTATGTAGGTGTAGTGACAGTTTATCAGAGATTCGAAGGTACTTCTCTTGAAAGCGGTCTAAACTATAGAGATACTACCAAAAAAGACATCACCATTTATGTTGAGAAAAAGCAGACTCAGATCGCTGGTAGAACCATCGAATTTTGGGATGTTATGCTCGGTGATATTCGTGTGACTGAAACCTCCGCATGAGAAAATTAATTTTATTACAATTACTCTTATTTATTACATCCTTACATTTGGCACAAAGTCAGGGCTTATACAGCCCTGGCTCGCCTAAGGATGACGGCAGATTTGCCGCTTCAACAAAACAAGTCAATCAATTTTTTAGAAGATTCAATGCCGAAGAGAGTCAGGACGGCATGAAACGCTTTTATCAAGGGGACCTTTTATATAGAGACCGGGAATTAAGGGGTCAATTTATCAGCATACTTTTCGATAATGAGACTTCAGAAATATCCAACAATCTGAAATCAGAATTTATGAAAGATGTTCTGGCAGAAAACCTTCCACAATACCTGAATTTTCACCAAGAGGGTTGGTTTGCTGAGGTTAGTTCCATCTTTACGTATAAAGGGAAAAATGAGAATGTCACGCTGTTTTTAAAAATCCAACCGGAGGGCCTTGGCTATGAATGGGTCATTGATAAAGTAATTTTTGAGCCTTTCAAGGATATTTTCAACAAGCCAAGTGGTGATGCAAAAGGGTTTTTGCATCCACTTAGTCATGAATTGGGTTTTATGAACCTTAGAAAGGCTTTTCAGGATTCGGGTAGCCCGGAATCTTTTACGACCAAGGAATTCAAACCGGATTATTTGACACTTTTTCTCTATGAAATGAAAAAAGGAAATATAAAATTTGAAACTATCAGTGATGTTAAATTTCATTTTTTCCAAATCAACAATTGGTATTTCGAACTTAATCAGTTCAATAGACCAGGATTCAATACAGGTTGGCTGATAGGAAACCTGGTTAAGTTAAATACAGGTGACAAAGAAACAATCCTCAGATATATTTATGACCAGAAATAATCATTTTCGATTTATTCTATGGATATTTTGCGCATTTCCAATAGTTGGATTTGCGCAGGATCTTGGTGATTATACCAAAACTGAAATCAAAGAACTTTCTCAAAAAGTAGATGATCAGGTTCAGTTTTTGGAATATTTTTTAAACACCGTGGGTAGCAGTGAGACAAACGCCAGGGACAAGGATGTAATTATCAGAGAGAGTTATAAAAAAATATTCAGAGATGAAAAAGTTCAGGTTGAGGATGACTTGCTTTTGGATAGAAAGGTTATCACCAATAAAGATGTAACAGCATATTTAAAAGACATAGAATTTTTTTTCAAGGATGCAGGTTTCAAATTCAAAGTCAGAGAAGTGAAACCATTTTTGAGGGATAATGGCGAATTGTCTTTTTTGGTATCCATGGACAGAACTTTGACAGCAGTGGGCCTCAATGACGAAAAAATCACCAATACCAAACCAAGATTTATTGAGATTAATCTGGACAAAAAATCCAATGAATTAAAAATCGCCAGCATTTACACTACCAAATTGAGCAGGGATGAGGAGCTTACCGAATGGTGGGCAACGCTTTCTTATACGTGGGAATCTTTTTTCAGAGAAAAAATAGGGATATCTGAAGAGGATTCCATCACTTTGGATCACCTTTATAAAATAAGTAGCATAGATTCTTTGGATTTAGCAGGAAATGAATATCTCATTGAACTTGGCCCAATTGAAGCGCTTAGAGAACTCAAATATATTGATATCAGCAACACCAACGTGGTGGAACTGAATCCAATCAGTAATGTCACATTTTTGAATTATTTGAATATTGCCAACACACCGACAGAGGATATCCAATTTATCAAATATTCTGAGAATCTTGAATTCCTCGATATTTCAGGAACCCAGATTCAGGATATCAGTGAGTTGGGTAATCTTAAAAAATTGCATACTATTAAGGCTAAGAATACAATTATTCAAAGTTTTGCTGTATTTAATTCTTTTGAATCCCTTACTTCTTTGGATGTAGGTTATAGTAGTTTTAACAATATTGAAAATATCAATGAACTGCAAAAACTAAAATATCTAAACATCAGTGGTAATTACCTGATGAATCTGGATATGCTATCCTCTCTAGAAAGTCTTCAAGAAATAGTTTTAGAAGAAACAAATATCGTTGATTTGACTCCACTGGCAAATTTGGAAAAGCTAAGTCTGATCAATATTAATGTTACAGAAGTATCTGATCTCACCCCATTGAATGGTAAGAGTTCGCTTCGGAAATTATATGCAGACAGGACAGGGGTGACAGAAGCCAATGCTGATGAATTTGCCAGGAGAAACAGAACGGTTTTGTTGATTCACCATGTAGAAAATCTTCAGACATGGTGGGACGCATTACCTTTGGAATGGAAGAATGTCCTTGCCAAGATCAATCCTAACCTGGATACAAATCTACCTACTATAGAAGATCTTACTTATACAGTAGGGGCTGATACATTGGATCTTTCAGGCAGCCAAATCAATACCTTAGGTCCAGTTCTTAAATTCAAAAAAATCAATCATCTTAAGTTTGATGATACAGAGGTAAGCGATTTGACTCCTTTGTCTGATATCAAGGCTTTGTTGACTATATCAGGCAAAAACACCAAGGTAAAAAATCTTCAGCCTTTAGTGAATCTCATAGAACTCACCAGCGTCGATTTCAGAGATTGTCCTGTGGAAGGATACTTTATGTTGAAAGATTTACAGAATTTGACCTATCTCAACCTAGATAATACTGAAATAGATACTTCCGAGATTCACGAGTTTTTGGAAGCCAATAAAAAAATCAATATCATTTACAGGTCCTCCATCTTGGAACAGTGGTGGGATTTATTGGATGATACCTGGAGAGAAATATTTATTGGTCAGTTTGGTGAGTCCGGTAATAAGCCGAATTTGGAGACCATGCATCAATGGACTGCCCAATCACAAGTAACTATTCATGATGCTCAGATATCCAATTTGGCCCATCTTTTGGTTTTTAATAATCTAAGAAAGCTTTCAGTGACTGAAGTGCCAATAATTGATTTTTCGCATGTTGGACAAATGTCATTATTAGAAGAATTGGCCATAACCTATGCTCCGGTCACTGATTTGACTTTTCTGGTTTCTCTCAATAACCTGGTGTCCTTGGATCTGTCCAAAACCGGTATAGAGGATTTAAGGCCTTTGGGGAGTTTGACTGGCTTGCAATCCCTGACAATTTCAGGTACAAATATCAAGGTTTTAAGAGGATTAGAGACTTTGACAAACCTTAAGGACCTTGATATTGCCAGTACCAATGTCCGCTCTTTGAAACCTGTGCAAGGATTGAATATTGAAAGGTTGATTTGCTTTAATACAAGATTAAACCAAAGGGCAGTGGACTCCTTCAAGCAACTTAATCCAAACGCTGATGTGAGGTTTTATTAGAATTTGCTTTTTGATGATCAGGGAAAAATCCATTATCGCTATATTATGCAACAAGATGGTACGGATGCTGTTTCTTGAGTTCAGGGATTGGGTTTTTTAGATGGGTAAATTCCAGTAGCTATCCATCAAAACATGGACAGTTAATAAAAAGACTTTGCTTT
>CAZLJT010000253.1:0-5261 GCA_964559905.1 uncultured Aquiflexum sp. | reverse complement strand
TTAGAAGCAAACCAAAAAACTATACAGACCTTTATTGTGAAGAATTCAATAAGGGTATGACAGCAAAAGATGCTGTAATTCTTGATGTAAGAACTGCAGGTGAATTTCAGTCCGGAAAAATTAAAGGAGCTAGAAACATCGATATCATGAGTCCCAATTTCATGGCTCAGGTGCAGAACTTACCAAAAGATAAGAAATATTATATCTATTGCAGGAGTGGCAACAGAAGTGGCCAAGCCTGTGAAATCATGAGTGAAATGGGCTTTGAAAATACCTTTAATATGGCGGGCGGAATTGTTCGTTGGCCTTATGAGATAGTTTAGTGTTTTAATGGATTAATTGGGTTGAATGGTGAAAAGTCCATCGGCAGTCGAAACTGTGCGATGGATTTTTTTTTACAGACCCACAAAGACCTTCTCCCAATGCCAAAGGCTGCTGCAGTTAATTTTTTGATGGCTGAAAAATTGTTTTTTCTGCCATTTCTTTTTTTACATTTTCATATTGGTAAGGGACTGTAAAAAAACCATCATTTGCCCAGGTCGAAAATAAATTCCCATAAAATGGGCTCTCCGGATTACCGGATTGTCCAGGAGTATTGATTCCAATGGCGCTTTCCCAATTCCCGACATCGACCACAATGCGAAAAGATGCTCCGGAGGTATTGTTATCTCCATAAGCATTTGCTCCCGGAGTAAAACTGTAACCTCCTCTTGGGACCGGGCCGAAATTTAATTTTTGATTCCACTCTTCAGATAAGGCCAAACTTAATGGATGCCGGATCAAGACATGTTTATAATCGGCCTGACCATAGGTCCAATTATCCCCGTTTGGCCCTAATTTTTCTTCAAGGTCCAAAAGAGCCATTTCAAAGCTTTCTTTTAAAAATTTATTTCTTTCCACTTCAGGTTTACCTTTGAAGATTTGGGAAGGCTCTTCCATCCATAACAATACTTTGGTCAATTGAACACTTCCGAACAGTGACTGTACCTCATTTGGAACAACAATTGTCTTGATATTTTCCCTGATTTTTCTTTCCCACATCACATAAATTCCGGCAGCTATTGAATTCTGATCCAAGACATAATCCCAATCTTCCAGCAGCTTTTTTGCAGCGGCACTCGCAGGCTTTTCAAAAGTCAAATCTTTTAGGTAAGGCACCAATGTCCTTGCAGGTAGGGATAAATAATCGTTTTGTAATTTCCCCATTTCTTCCACAGTGAATTTTTTGCCCTGACCCAAAACTTCTTTTACCCTATCGCCTCTAAAAGCATCTGCCCATTCATAGCCCAATGCATTGGTGAACGGGTAGTCTGCCGGGGCTATATTTTGATTGGCACTGGCAAAAAAGCCCTCTTTGGGATTGGTGACATGGGGTCTTTTTTCAATGGGTAGATAACCACCCCATTCCATACTTCCATCTCCCAAGGTGGCTACCAAACCTGAAAAACCATTTCGGACAGGAACTATGCCTGTAGCCTGCCAACCTATATTTCCTTCCTTATCTGCCCAAACCATATTTTCAGCCGGAATATGGTTGTAGGTGCAGGCATCTCTGAACTCTTCCCAAGTTTTGGAGACATCCATCCGTAGACTTGCTAAATAAGGCGCCCCTCCTGTCTCCAGCCAAGCACATTCGACTGCCACTGCCTTGCGGAGATTTTTATCTATAAAAGTGACCGGACCATGAATGGTATAATAATAGTCAACTAGGACATCGGGTTTTCCCTTTACTTTAATAGTGTCAGATATCACGCTCATGTCCAACCATTGGTCTTTATGGAAATATTTTTGGGAATCCCCGGGGTGAATATCATAAATACGCAAGTCCTCATTATCCGTCTCAAAAATAGTCAGTCCCCATGCCCCATCTTGATTATGACCTATGGAGACTCCGGGAATGGTGGGTTCACCGCCACCAACAACATCCCAACCCGGGGCATGGAGATGCACCCAATAGCGTAGGGAAGGTACTGCGATTAACCTATGTGGGTCATTGGCCATTATCGGAAATCCACTTTCGGTCAAACTCCCGCTTACAACCCAATTATTACTGCCAATTGAAAACTTTTCAGTTTCCAGAGTTTCTTCAATCTCTTTTTTATATTCATCCGATTGGGCCAAAAAGGAGGTGGTATTATTTCTCGCTTCTGTTTTGACGTCTTCCGGGTAAAAAGTGACTCCTTTGCGGAAAGCATTGTAGGGGGCAAGAATGTCCTTGAAAAGCAATTCTTGGGGAATAGATGGATGAAGATCCAAAATCGGTTTATTGGGATGAAAATAATAGATTTCGTTTGCTTTTTCAGGACCGATGAGACTAACCACGCGACTATAGGTTAGTTCATCTCTGACGTTTTCCAAAAGACCTTGGTGTCTCGATATCACTACCTCCCAAGTCCAATAGCCAGGAAGAATATCCAAAAGCTCAAATTCAATCGGCAATAATTCAGGATTGTTGCGCACTTCTTTGATATAAGTATTGATGCCAGCAACAAACGCATCTACAATTATTTCGCCTTGGGGATGGTAATGCTGGAGTTCAGCCGATTTTTCACCTCTGAATTTAAAAAGCCTCACGCCTTTGTCCCTTTCCAGTTCCCTCTCTCCAAGTATTTCTGCCAAGGTGCCTGTGGCTTGTCTTCTCCAGATTTCAAATTGAAATAAGCGGTCCTTTGCCGCAAGATAACCTTGGCTGAAAAAAAGATCTTGTTCGTTCTTTGCATAAATATGGTTTATTCCATTTTTGTCCCGGATGACTTCTACTTTTTCCTGAAGCCCGTCAATGATTGAGCTATTGGTTTTATCGATACAGGAAGAGTTTGATAAAAAAGCAAAAAAGAGGAAAATAAGTACCATTGATTTTGGCATTTTAACGGACTTCGGAATTCGGATTGAGATCATGTATTAGATAAATTTTGGAGTTTGGGGATTATTCCTTCGGAAGTAATAATTACGAAAAAAATCGATGTCTTAGAATAAATATTGGACAAACGGTAAAAACAGATCAATTTATTTTTTGAAATTGCTTGTCAAACCAAAACCAAAAAAACATGAAAAAACTATCTTTCCTTGTATTGGCCATGTTATGCTTAGGTGCATGTCAAAGCCCACAAAAAGAAGAAAAGGTTGTCGAAAAGATAATTGAAAAAAAAGTCATCAATATGGATAAAGTTTTAAGACATGTGGTCCTGTTCAAATTTAAGGATGAGGCAAGCGCAGAAGATATCAAAAAAGTTGAAGAAGCTTTTATGGCTTTACCTTCAAAAATCAAAGAAATACAGGCAATAGAGTGGGGGATCAATAATAGCCCGGAAGGTTTGGACCAGGGTTTCACCCATTGCTTTTTCCTGACCTTTGCTTCAGAGGAGGACCGTGCTGTTTATTTGCCACATCCTGACCACAAGGCATTTGGTGCAGTATTGGGTCCGCATTTGGACAAAGTATTGGTAGTGGATTATTGGACAAAAAATTAGGGATTGATCTTCAATCCCTAATTTTTTCAATTTTCATTTACCGGAAGGTCACTGGTTTTTCGGCCCCCAGGGTCCCGGATTTCTATCACTTCATGGACCACAAATTCACTGGCGCCTCTCCAGGGAAGTGGATTTAAGTATTCTTTATAGCGTAATTCAACAAATTTTCCACCTGCTCTCTCAAGCTGACTGATGACATCTTCACCTTTGACGCTGAATCTGAATTCATTGCTCTGAAGTGCACCGGCGGTGGGGCTTTGAAAACCTTCCTGTACCACCCTACCTTCCCAGGTTTTGAAAACATATCCTTTTTTCTCAAAATAGTTGAGGCTTCCACCTTTGATGCCCTCGCTGAAAACAAAATAATATCTCCAATAGAAAACTCCAGCAAGAATAAGAATAATTGCGAAAATGCTGATTTTGACGAATTTGTTCATATTTGATGTGTTAAAAATTAGAATGTGAAAAATCAAAATGAATGTTTTCCACTAAACAGCATACAATTTGATATAATTGTTTGAAATATACAACGGTTAATCAACAGTTTAAATGAATTCTTCTTTGAAAACTTTCTATTTATTTTGGAGGAAAGATTTTTTGCAGCATGGGTAGAAATGCATGGAAAATGAAATCGTGGAGCTTCAAAAAATATAATCTTAATCTACAGCCCAAAGCCACTTTCCATACCCCTCTTTTTCCATGTCATTTTTTGAAATAAACTTCATAGCTGCTGAATTCATGCAGTATCTCAGTTTGGTCGGATTCGGGCCATCGTTGAATACATGCCCCAAATGGGAATCTCCCAATTTGCTTCTTACCTCAACACGCATCATTCCCAAAGAACGGTCCACAGGTTTGTCTATCAATCGCGCATCCAATGGCTTGGTGAAGCTTGGCCAACCGGAATAGGATTCATATTTGTCCGAAGAACTGAACAATGGAGCTCCAGAGACAATGCAGACGTAAATTCCCTTTTCCTTATTGCCATTATATTCGTTGGAAAAAGCCCTTTCTGTGGCTTCATGCATGGTTACTTCATATTGGAGCTTGGTAAGTCTGTTTTTCAGTTCAGCATCAGATGGTTTGGTGTATTTTTTTTCCAAGTTTAACGGCCAATGTTTTGCTATAAATGCATCCCGACCAGAACCCCTTCTGTAGGCATAGTATTCAGTTGGATTTTTCTTGTAATAATCCTGATGGTACTCTTCTGCTGCATAAAAATTACTGAATTTGATTATGGGCGTGACAATGGACTTGTCAAAGATTCCGGAATTGTCCAGTCTTTTTAAGGATTCCTTTGCCGTTTCTTCCTGAAGTTTATCATGGGAAAAGATTGCTGAGGTATATTGGAATCCACGGTCGTAAAAAGAACCGCCCTCATCTGTGGGATCAAATTGCTGCCAAAAAATATCCAAAAGCTCACTGTAACTGATGATATCGGGATTAAATTTGATCTGAACAGATTCACGGTGACTTGTTTTTCCACTCGCCACATCATTGTAAGATGGGTTTTTCTCCTTGCCACCGGCATAGCCGGACACTACTGAAATGACTCCCGGGATACCTTCGAAAGGTGCTTCTATACACCAAAAACAACCTCCTGCAAAAGTTGCCAATTGGCTTGGACCGGAATATTGCTGCTCTTCGGAAGAGGTTTTGGCTTTTTCCTTTCCATTTTCGGCTTGGGAACATCCCACAATACTTAGACTAAAAACCTGTATCAGTACCAGTAATAATAAATTTCGGGCGTTTTTCATCATAATTTTTACCTGTTTGTATTCATGTAAATTA
>CAZLJT010000252.1:0-5280 GCA_964559905.1 uncultured Aquiflexum sp. | reverse complement strand
GAAAGAACAGATTCAAAATACCTTCCGGGCTCGGTTAACTGACGACCGTAGAATGAAAATTCCTGCCCCTCACATATCCTTGCTTCGAGAATGGTTTCATACACTGGCCATACCTCAAGGGTAAGTAACAGGATACTGTCACAGCCAAGGATGTTTGGAAGGGTATCTCCATACACTCCCTCTGTAGTCAATGTCTGCCCTCCCCACTGATAAACTGCTCCCTCGCAGATACCATGCTGCAATGGCGTTTCCACAGAAATGAAATAGTCTACCTCCAGTATACTTAATGAATCACAGCCCCCTGCAGAAAGGAGGGTATCTCGGTAAATTCCCGGCGAGCTAATGGTCTGACTTCCAAATGTATATTGCTCACCTTCGCAAAGCGTAAGCTGACTTTCAGTAATGATTAAGCCAACTACCTCAAGACGCAATTCCAAAATACTGTCGCAGCCAAACTCCGAAAACAGGGTATCCCGGTATAATCCGGGTAGATTCAGTTGTTCGCCGCCAAATTGATAATTCTGACCATCGCATATTTGTACATCGAGGGGGGTAGTCCAAATCGGATTCACCGCCAAGTCAAGAGTGATTGTGCTATCACAGCCATTACTATCCATGATAACAGCCTGATACGATCCGGGCATCGCCAGAGTTTGGCCATGAAAGTCAAAACTTTCCCCAAAACATATAGCGGCTTCTATCTGACTGGCATTGAAAGGACGAACTGTCAACATGAGGCTAATCAAACTGTCACAGCCATTTGTGTTTTGAAGTGTTTCCTGATACAAACCGGAAGTGTCAAGCACATTACCTTGAAACAAATAAGTTTGTCCAGCACAAACCGTCGCCTCCATATATATGCTGTCCGCTGCTAAGAGAGATGCCTGCAAAACCGAAACACTATCACAGCCCTGAGGTCCCGGCCTGGAATAACGATAAGTGCCTGCCTCGGTAATGGTTTGATCAAAGAAGACATATTCATCACCCATGCAAAAAGACACTACCAACGTATCCACCGGTGCTGGCGATACCTCAAGCACCAGGGTAATCAAACTATCACATCCATATGCATTGGGCAAAATTTCAGTGTATGTTCCGGCCTGTGTCACAGGGCTGCCCTGAAATAAATACACTTCCCCTTCGCAGATAGTCTCATAAAACTCCGTAAAGGAAATGGGATAAACCTCCACTGACAGGTTGACCGTGCTATCGCAAGAATACTGATTGGCGAAGATGGCGGAGTAATTTCCACTTTGGCTTATTTCCTCACCGTTAAACATGAAGCTCTCTCCCTCGCACAATGTAAGAGCAAGTTCGACAGTATCATTTGGAAAAACATCCAGAACAAAATAAAGGACGCTATCGCAACCGTATTGATTCATAAGGGTTTCTGTGTAGACTCCTGTTTCATTTACCATCTGACCATTAAATTCCTCCCACTGCCCCTCGCAAATGGAAGCCGACCACTCGGTCAAAGAAACGGGATTTACTTCCAAATTCAGGGTTATCGTACTATCACACCCAAACTGGTTTTCCAGAATAGCTTCATACTGCCCACTTTCCGTCAGTGTGATTCCATTGAAGAAATACTCATTTCCTTCGCAGATGTTTTCTGAAAAGGAATAAAATGAAGGAGGATGAATTTCTACATCGACAGAGGTTACAACGGTGCAGCCCTCCGCATCTGTAACCGTAAGAAAGTAATTGCCGCTACTGGTAAAGGTATTGGTAGGTTCGTTGGGAGTATTCCCGCCGCTCCAGTTATAGGTGATGCCTCCGGAAGCAGTGAATGTGGTACTATCGCAAGCTTCTGGTTCGCCGGTAATTTCTACTTCAAACAAGTGCGGGCTCAGGCCCCAAGTAATATTGGTCCAGTATTCTGGTGTGGAGGAGAAGATAGTCACACAATCAAATTCACCGGGAAATAAGAGAATAGCGTAGCCCTCCTGCCCGATGACTGTCATGTCATTGGGATAGGTCATGCCTCCTCCGTCGAATATCACCTGATACGCGCGAGAAAAATCCAAGGTAACCGGCAAACCGGGATTGCCCAGGGAAGAAATCAGCAGAATTGGATTGGTTACAGTTTCTGAAAAGCACATGGAAGTTTCACCGCCCGGGCCGGCTGCCCAGGTAGTTCGTGGAACGGTAGTATTTGGGGGGAGGTTACCGTTAAAACCGGTAAAAGCTGCATAATTATAAATTGTTGGTGTAGAGTCGAAATTATAATTTGCCGTCATGGTCACCTCAATGGGTCCAAGATTGGTCGTAATCGTACCTGTAGCGCTATTGCCAGTAAAATTGCTCCAGACGGCCCAGAAATAATCCTGATTGCATTGCCCGATGGCACGCTGGCTTGAAAAAACCACTAACATAAATAGTAGCGTCGTGCTACATGCTGAGATAATCCGTTTAAAAAGATGAGCCGTTGACTCGGACTTCATTATGTCTTTAAACCTTTCTCTGATACTACTTGGAAAATATTCTAGCACGATCTAAATAGTTTTGGCAAATTTAATCTTTTTGTGGATTTAAATCGTGGGCGATGCACTTCAATTGTTTAGGATATCCTGATCTTTTTTGGCAGCCATGCCTCCGAGTATGACCCAATCAGCTTCATTTTTCTTCCAGGTATGCGTTAATTTATAAGTTTCCTTTCTTACGACCTTGTTTTCTTTGTCGGTCCATATTTCGTCCGCATCATAAAACACAATGACAACATCTTCTATAGCATTAGAAGCTTTTTTGTGAAGCTTATAGCTAAATGTCAAGCTTGTATCCTGATGCAATTCAGGTATCCAGATCGCTATTTTACTTTTATCAGAGACTGAATCACCAAAACTGGGATAGCCAATAAAATCATTATGCCAAAGTGTCATATAGGCAACTGTATCCATTTTTTGAACATATTCCCAGTACAGACTATAGACTTTGGTTTTCATTTGATTTTTTTTAAATATTCTGTCTAATCAATTCGGTTTTCAAATCCCTCCTGTGTTCTTTTATAAAATGCTGCAAAGCTCCCTGTAGTAACATATTTCTTTGTTCTAGTATCTAAATACGTCCATTCCTATCAATACCCCGGATTCTGCGCCAATAATCCACCGCTCAGGTCGATCTCTTGCTGAGGAATCGGAAACAACAGGTGCTTGGGCGCCTGAAATTGCAATTGTGGAAACTTGAGATTGCCGTTTGGCAGCCGGAGTGTTTTCAGGTTGTCCATGACTACTGCCAGTTGCCCTGTGCGTTTCAAATCAAACCATCTGTGCTGCTCCATCGCCAATTCTGATCGACGTTCCCTCCAGATCAATGGTCTGAGTTGGTCGGGATTGGTCACCTCAAGATCTCTCAAAATAAACGAATTGGTACCCCTTGCTCTTGCTCTGACCATATTGACATATACGAGCGCCTCAGTGGCTCTCCCTTGTTCATTGAGGGCCTCTGCTAGTATTAGTAGCACATCGGAGTACCTTAATAAGCGGATATTACCCGGTCCGTTTTCCTGGAAACCTACGTGCTGAGGTACCCATGCTTTTCTATTGTACCGCTCATTGACCATATTGGGATTGTCCTGTATAACCGCTGATCCGTCCGGAAGAACATCTCCTGGCACCATGATGGTTGCTGTACGACGTGGATCCCCGGACTCGTATGCTACCACCAGCTCATCGGATGGCTGATTGAATCCCCAGCCCAAATTGGGTATACCGCGTACACCTTGCACCTGATTGTAAGCTGAAGCACCCGGATAGGTGACACCGGCAGCGGTAAGTACCGCCATAGCACCGACTTCAAAAACGGATTCTGAGTTATGCTCACCTGCAGGCAGGAAAATCTCATTGTACCTTGGCCACAAGCTATTATCACCTGATTCCACCAAATCCCTGGCATAACGTTCTGCATTCACCCAGTCGCCTCTCGTCAAATAAGCTTTGGCAAGCAGCCCCTGTGCTGCTCCACGGCTTGCACGACCCAGATCTGCAGCTGCATAGGCACCACGACGAGGCAACACTTCAATGGCTTCGCGCAAATCCTTGTATATCTGTGCGTATACTTACTCCTCAGAATTTCTGGATTGACGGTATTCATCCGGATTTAATGGCTCCAGTATCAAAGGCACCGGACCAAACCATCGGACCAGATTCAGGTAAAAATAAGCCCGCAATAATTTGCACTCATGTACCAGACGATTGCGCAATTCGGGATTCATATCGATACCAGGTATGTTTTCAATCGCAAGATTGGCTCTGTAAATGCCTTTGTAATATCCGCCCCAGATAGATAGAAAAGCGGGATGGTTAGGGTCGTGTGTATAAAACACCAGGTCATTTAATTGCACCGCATCTCCGGCTTCACTGCCTTTGTAGGCATCATCAGAGGCCATGTCAGTTAACCCCAAAAAATATAAAACATGGACATCATAGTTTCTGAGATGCTGATACACTGCATTGGTAGCCCAAATCGCATGGTCAGCAGTCTCAAAATAGTTTTCTGAGGTGAGCTGCCCACGAGGTTTGATGTCCAGAAAATCTTTTCTGCAAGCACCGCTCAATAGGATGGCTGTAATGATGATTGTATAAGTATATATCTTTTTCATGATGATCAGTTTTTAAAAGTTTGCATTGATTCCAACAGTCCATGTTCTCGGCACCGGATAGGCTCCTCCGTCTATCCCTCTGGAAATAGGACCCCCACCTATCTCCGGCGAATACCCTGTATATGCTGTCCATGTGATGGGGTTGATCAGACTGAAGGCTACCCTGAGCTTATCTATTTTAGCTCTGGAAATTAAGGCTGATTGAAATTCATATCCCACTACAAGGGTTCGAATACGGAAGTATGCCCCATCTTCAAGAAAACGATCTGATACTTCATAATTGGGATAGCCACCATTCGTCACACGTGGCTCCGTAGTGGAAGTCCCCTCCCCTGTCCATCTGTCCAGAAAGGTTGTTTCAAAATTGGGAACCCCAAAAAAGCGGGCCATTTTTTTGGCATTCAATATCTTATTTCCTGACACCCCATAAAAATCAATGGATAAATCAAATCCTTTGTATGATGCACCAGCATTAAATCCATACATGATTTTGGGAATGGCACTTCCCAAAACAGTTCTGTCTTCAGGTGTAATGATGCCATCACCATTTACATCTTCAAAAATCAAATCTCCCACCCGTGCATTTCCTATATTTGGATAATTGGCCAGATCTGCTTCATTCTGATACACCCCTATCGTTCTGTAGCCCCAGAATGCCCCTATTTCTCCGCCTACAACTGTAC
>CAZLJT010000251.1:0-5341 GCA_964559905.1 uncultured Aquiflexum sp. | reverse complement strand
TTTTTCTCTCAATTGACCATTGGTATTAGATAAAAATGGAACTTAAGCAGACGAAAATGTTTTATTTCAGAAATATTATCCGTGAAAACCATCCTTCGCAAAATTGCCATTCTCCCTGTTTTATTTTATCAATATTTGATATCACCGCTATTTCCTTCATCATGCCGCTATAGCCCGACTTGTAGTCAATATACGAAAGAGGCCATCTTAAAGCATGGGATTTTTAAAGGTGGCTGGTTGGGGATCAAAAGGATTGCAAGTTGCAATCCTTGGGGGGGACATGGTCATGACCCTGTACCTTAATGTGTTTCCGTTTTAAACCCTTTTTTTAGCGCAAGAACCATCAGGACCAAACCACCGATGACCAAAGGAATACTCAGTGATTGTCCCATATTAAGACTCAATCCTTCTTCAAACTCCACTTGATTTTCTTTGAGGAATTCCCAGATAAAGCGCATGCCAAAAACAGAAACAAGGAAAAATCCCAAAAGCAAACCATCCGGTATATTTGATTTATGTCGGTTCCAAATCGCATAAAGGATTATAAATATGATCAAATAAGAAAGCGCCTCATAAATCTGGGTCGGGTGCCGTGCCACGCCATAGGTATAAACCGTAGCCAGATAATGGTCTCCCTGTTCAGTTAAATCCATTTTCAAAGGGGATTCCGGATTCTCGGACAGGTATTGTTGGGAGCTTTTGAATCTTGTCAATACATATTTTACGTCTGTTTCCAATGCAGTTCTCAAATCACTTTCACTGAATCCCCCTTTTTCGATTTTTATGGAAAAGTTTACGGGCACAATACCATTTCCGCTAAGTTCGCCGTTTCTGTCCTCCGGTTTGTAAGCATCGACGGATAATACAGGTATCCTTAATGTTTCCAATATTTCTTCTGCATCCCGTGCAAAAACGAAACCGCTGTCAGTTCCGGTCGGTTTACCTCCGATCTCGGAGTTCATTAAATTGCCAACACGGATCATTGCCCCGGTCATGGCCACCACAATCACAATCCTGTCTACTACCCAAAGGTAGGTTTGGGTCGGGATTTTTCTGGCGTACAGATATAATGCAAATAGAATGGCTATAGCCGCCCCGTGACTTGCCAGTCCACCTTCCCAGACTTTAAGGATATCAATCGGATTGCTCAGGTATTTTTCCGGTTCGTAAAACAAGACATGTCCCAACCTGGCACCGATGATCGTAGCCAAAACCATATAAATGGTCAGTTTATCTACCAGTTTTTCATCTTGTCCTTCCTTTTTGTAGATATAGATCATGATTTGTTGGGATATGATAAAGCCCAGTGCGAAGAGCAAACTGTACCATCTCAATCTCTCAAAACCTGAAAATACTGCTGGATGAGGACTCCAGACTACATAAGTCAATATACTTTCAATTGTCATCATATTATATTTAACTGAGCAAGGGTGTGAAATTACCCTTTGTTTAGTAGGTATCCAATTCCTTTAATTCTTCTTGATAGCCCCCGGATAAAATAGGGAATCTGCACCAGGTCTTAGGATCGATATTGAATTCATCCAAATGGAAGGAAGGAGCGAATCTTTCTCTTTTCCATTGATTCCTTGACCAAAGGGTAAAGAATTTCCTGATATATGATTTTAATAAGGTACTGTCAATATCCAATTCCTCTCGCAGAATCAGAAATATATCTACGGGAGATCTTCTGTCCCGGATGGCCAAACGCTCGATTTCTACAATTACCGCATAAGGCATCAGGTCATTTTCATCTGTCTGTTGGTTTTCGGATGGCCTTAACTCAGCAGTAGGTTGGAGACTGTTCACTTTTTGAAGGCCATTATACCCCAAGGTTTTCTCGGCCCATCTGAGCCACTGAAGGACAAAGAACTTGTCCACTGCAGCAATGGGCGAAATACTGCCGCTCGTGTCACCATCCATTGTTGTATAGCCAACATCTCCCTCACTTCTGTTTGAAGTACTCAGCAGCAGCGCGTTGTTGATATTGGCCAGCATCCAAATGATAGGAGATCGTGTCCTTGCCTGAATATTCTGCAGCGCGATATCGTCAGTTTTCCAGGTCAGTTTTCTCCCAATGGCTTTTTCGATTTTTTCTGTATAGGATTTCACTTCATCAGCTATTTCCCAATGAAGAAAAACAGCACCTATACTTTCGGCCAAAAACTTAGCGCTCTGGAAAGTGGCAAAAGATGAGTTTTCTGAAGCCTGATAGGCGGTGGTCAATAGCTGACCGATTATTTCTTTGATGGGGTTGTTGGTCTTCGGGATATAGGTCAACCCTATTTTTTTTAAGAAAACAGTTATTCCCAATTCCTCAACTCCTCTTCTTACCATTTCCGCAACCAAAATTGCAATGGTGGAAGAATCTGCGCCTCCGCTCAGTGAAAGTACAAAACCTTTGCTTTTGCTTTTTCTCAAATAATCAAACAAAGCCAAAGAAGATGCCTTTACAAATTCTTCGTTTTTGTCATGGATGGAGTCGATTTCAGGATATGCTCTGAGGTCTTTTTCCAGATCAAAGGTTTTCAGCTGATAATCTTCGAAGGAGAGCAATTCATTTTTCAATAAGATTCGGCCCTTGTCTGCTACTATGATTTCTCCGTCAAAAATCATTCTGCCGGATTCATTTCCCAAAAGATTGGCATAAACGTAAGTGGCATTCAGTTCCAGTGAACTTTCTTTTACTAAATCTTCTCTCAAAATGCTTTTGCCCATGGCAAAATGACTGGCACTTGGATTGAAAATGACCTCGACGCTGCGGTCTTTAAGTCTATATCCGGGGCGGTCTTTTCCACGCCAGGCATCCTCACATATTTCAAACCCATATTTGAAATTGTTTTTTTCGAATATCATATCCCCAAGGGGAACCTTCTTTCCAAAAAAATCAAAATCGATTACTTTACCTTGTTCCCAGGGAGTAAACCATCTGAATTCATAATGAACGCCATCTATAGCCATATACTGTTTGGCTACAAAACCCTTCAGTTCAGTATTTTCAATGATGGCCATACAATTGTAAACCTTGTCATCTATCCTGACAGGAATCCCCACTGCCACTGTCATTGCCTTGCAATAGGGGCGGAGTTCTTCCAGTTTTTTTAAGGCTTTGTTTGGATACCAATAACTCAAAAATAAATCCTCACTGCCATATCCGGTGATGGATAATTCGGGAAAACAAAGTAATTCCACTTTTTGGTTTTCGGCAGAAAGAATGGACTGAACTAAATGGTCAAAATTACCTTCCCAGTCCAAAGGGGTTTGGTTGACCGTAGCGCACGCTATTTTCAATGTTGACATTCTTAGGTTCCAAAATATAAAACTCCAAATTCAAAGATACTGTTCTAAATGGCTATTTGGAGAATTTCACAGGCATTTTTGGCAGCTTCTTGTTCTGCTTTCTTTTTAGTGGCCCCTTTTCCTGTTGCTACGATTTCTTTGTTGACAATAAGTTCCACTTCAAATTCTTTGAATCTTTGATTGCCACTGACAGAAACTGTTTTGAAATCAACTTCAACATTTTCTTTTTGTGACCATTCTATCACTTTACTTTTGAAATTTGAGGTGGTCTTGATGATATTATCCAAGTCGAAATGGATAATGAGTCTTTTTAAAATAAATTTTCTACAAAAATGATAACCCCTGTCCAAATAAACGGCGCCGACCAATGCTTCCAGTGCATCGCCATAAATGGATTTGTGGGAAATCAGATTTTTGCCCTTATATTCTTCGGCAATTATTTTTGAAAGCCCTACTTTGATGGCAATTTGATTCAAAGCTTCCCGGTTTACCATTCGGCTTCTGATTTCGGTAAGGAAACCTTCATCCCTATAAGGGAATTTTATAAATAGAAATTCGGCAACAACAGCTCCCAAAATCGCATCGCCCAAATATTCGAGTCGTTCATTGGAAATTTTCATTCCGTTGATCGATTCTTCGGCAGCGGAAGCATGCTTGATGGCAAGTTTGAACAGGGACAAATTAAAAGGCTTGCTGCCTACCAAATGTTTGATGGAGGCAGCAAGCCTTTTTTCATATTTTGAATAAAATAAAGATCTAATCCGGAGTAGTCTTGACAGTTTCAAATTACTCACTGATTTTTTTGAAAATGACAGAACAATTATGTCCTCCAAATCCAAAAGTATTGCTTAAAGCAGCCCTTACTTCTCTTTTCTGAGCTTTATTGAAAGTGAGGTTCAATCTTTTATCAAAATCCTCATCATCCGTAAAGTGGTTTATAGTAGGAGGAATAAGATTGTTTTTGACAGCAAGGATAGAAGCTATTGCTTCTACAGCGCCTGCGGCACCCAGCAAATGCCCTGTCATTGATTTGGTGCTGCTGATGTTGAGGTTGTAAGCATGTTCACCAAAAACCTTCTGTATTGCTTTCACTTCACTCACATCGCCTAAAGGCGTGGAAGTACCATGTACATTGACATAGTCAATATCTTCAGGCTTCAATCCTGCATCCTCCAGTGTTTGAATCATCACATTGCTTGCACCTTCACCATCAGGATGTGGGGCAGTAATATGGTAAGCATCTGCAGTCATTCCGCCACCCACCAATTCAGCATATATTTTTGCTCCCCGGGCTTTCGCATGTTCGTATTCTTCCAGAATAAGAATTCCGGCACCTTCACCCAAAACAAAACCATCACGGTCCTTATCAAAAGGCCTGGAGGCAGTTTCAGGAGAATCATTTCTTTGGGACAGGGCCTTGAGGGCATTGAATCCTCCGATCCCGGCTTCTACTACGGCAGCTTCCGAGCCGCCGCTGACAAAGATGTCAGCCTTTCCCAGACGAATATAATTGAATGCATCTATGATAGCATTGGTAGCAGAAGCGCATGCTGAAACGGTCACGAAGTTTGGACCTTTAAAACCGTATTTTATAGAAATGAAACCCGCACCGATATCTGCTATCATTTTAGGAATAAAAAAAGGATTATACCTTGGCGTTCCATCGCCCAAAGCAAAACCACTAACTTCATCCTGAAATGATTTTAGGCCGCCAATTCCTGCGCCCAAGATGACACCCACTCTTAAAAGGTTCACTTTTTGCAGATCCAATCCCGAGTCCTGTATGGCCTCATCAGCAGCAATCATCGCGTACTGTGCAAAGGGATCCATTTTTCTTGCCTCTTTTCTTTCAATGAACTGGTCTACATCCAACCCTTTGACTTCACAGGCAAATTGTGTCTTAAAGAGAGAAGCATCGAATTTAGTAATAGGCGCAGCACCGCTTACTCCGTTTGAAAGACCCTTCCAAAATTCAGGAACAGTATTTCCAATCGGAGTAAGGGCACCTAGACCTGTTACTACAACTCTTCTTAAATTCATAAAT
>CAZLJT010000250.1:4106-5369 GCA_964559905.1 uncultured Aquiflexum sp. | reverse complement strand
CCAATAATACCGGCAGGGATTACATGGTTATCGTTTCCGAAGTTTATGGAGACAATAGCAAAACTATCTATGCAGATAAATTAATAGCGAAAACAGGAAAAAAACTGGGGGAAAAATCCATTCAGGACTTTGAAGATTGGCCGATTTTATTGCTTCAATTCTTTCCCATACATGCTAAAATTGAAAAAACACAACCTTCTTTTGAAAGGCGGCTGAAATTCAAAGCAACAGCCTTTTTCAAAAGCAAAGGGATTGCACCTGTATTGGAAAAGAGCGGATATGTATTTAGGATATCGGAACAGGCAAAAGAGATCGATATCAGGCAGTTGAATGAGGACCTGAATCCAAAAAATGAAGCTGCCCAATTGCAGTTCAAAAAACCTCCTAAGGAAATAGACCTTCACATTGAGCAATTGACAGATAAATACGATTTGATGAGCAATAGTGAAATGTTGCGGCTTCAATTGGAAACTTTTGAAAAAAACCTTAACAGTGCCATAGCCTCCGGAATGGACGAAATCAGTTTTATTCATGGAATAGGAAATGGCGTACTCAGAAAAGAAATTCATAAGTATTTGAGTCAATTGGAAAATATTAAGTATTTTCAGGACACACAAAAAAGCCGTTTTGGATATGGCGCAACATTGGTAAGAATCTCCTGAGAAATGCAAGGTAAAATATCCCCAATTTTTGGATTATTCCAGCAACAATTTGAAAAAGCTAAAATCCATTTTTCTTCATTAGGTAAGGAATTTAAGGGAAAAAAAGCGATTGAATTAGAAGAAAAATTAATTTTTCTGGAGATATACATAGATTTATTATCGAGAATACATTTTGAAGAAGATAAATTGAAATTCAAGCTTTTCTCGCCATTTAAGGATATTTTTAAAAAACTGAAAAAAGTCAAACACCTTAAGATGGTTTTGTCGCAGGTTGAGTCCTTTAAAATCAATAATAATTTGGTTTTCAATACTTACCTGAAAGCATTGGAATCGGAGAAAAAAAAGCTTTATGCAGAAGCCTATGATCTTGTAGTCGGAACACCTTTTCAAATATGGGAAAAATTATATGAAGATGCGTTCAACTTCAGCAAAGGCCTGAAACCCTTAATGATCAATACAGCCACCACTCAAATCATCAACGAGGAACTTGAGTATTTCAATTTGGAACATAAAACAAATCTTGACAGTAAAGCCTTAAAGGACATCTATGAAGGCCTAAGGGTGATTATTGCTTTGGAAAATTTAAGAATAGAATCCGGGT
>CAZLJT010000250.1:0-4096 GCA_964559905.1 uncultured Aquiflexum sp. | reverse complement strand
CAACACATGGGTACTTTAAGATTGGCGCTGTTTGATTGGTACCAAAACCACCTCTTCATCCAACACCTGACATTCTACTTAACAGACAAGGAAAATATTCCTAAAAAATATCTTGACTTACTTTCCCAACTACAGTTAAGGAAGAAATCCCATACCCAAAATGTTGTTCAGAAATGTAAGTTTTTATTTGAAAGGATTTTGGAATGATTAAAGCAAGATTGGAAGCCTGGACTTTTGATTTGCCCCATCCCAAACTATTGAGAAAAAAATAAATTATTTAACCCTATTGGCATGTATGCAAAAAGACACTACAGTTTTTGGATGACTTTGAGATGGTCGAAAAAATCCCTGATCTACGGACTGCTATATTCTACCCTTATCATTATATTCTATGAGATTACCGGTTTGGAAATCACACTGCCTTGGGAACCTATAAGTGTCATCGGTATAGCAGTTGCCTTTTATCTGGGTTTCAAAAACAACAGTTCCTACGACAGAACTTGGGAGGCTAGAAAAATCTGGGGCGCTATCTTTAATGATAGCAGGAGTTTTACTACGGCTATTTTGACCTTATTAGATGGAGAAAATACAGAAGATGTTAAAAAGCTCAAAAAAAGCATCATTTACCGACATCTTGCCTGGATGCATGCCCTCAAATATTTATTGCGTAAAAAAAAATCATGGGAACACGATGAAGACCCGCTCAAGCTAGTGTTTACTCCTACATTCAGAGACAATTATTCCAATGAATTAAAAGAAGATTTGGAGTTATTTATCAGTCAGGAAGAATGGGATTACTACAAGAATAAATCCAATATCCCCGCGCATATTTTGAAAAAACAAACAGAGGTGATCCAGGAATTGAAGAGTGATGGACTAATTTCTGATTATAAGCATGTTTGGTTACATCAGTTCATCAGTAGATTTTTTGACAATCAGGGAATGTGTGAAAGGATAAAAAATTTCCCTTTGCCCAGACAGTACGCTTCCACAGCTTTATGGATGAATTATGTATTCTGTGCACTGATTCCATTTGGTTTATTGAATATTTTTGAGTCATCCAAAGTATTACATGTTTGGCTTACCATTCCTTTTTCAGGTCTCATAATATGGGTTTTTTTCCTGATGGACAGAATCGGAGATTACTCTGAAAATCCTTTTGAAGCTGCCTATAACGATGTTCCCATTTCCTCGATTGCCCGATCTATAGAAATTGATTTAAGAGAAATGCTTGAGGATACAGATATTCCAGGTCCTTACCCTGAGGAAAATGGATTTTTAATGTAATTGAACTGATTCTTTATGATCTGATAAGCCATTCGATTTCGTTCAAAAAAACAGCATCAACTCCATGAAATCTTACCTCCACTTCTTCCCAGTAATGATAGTTTTGACCTTTATAATGGGGTGCAACCAAAACAAAAGGATGGAATTAAATTCAGACGTGAATACCATCACTGCAATTTCCGCAGAAAGGGCAAAAGCATTCAATGAAGGAAATGCCGCCGGAATAGCCAAACATTTTACTGATGATGCCTATTTGATGGCACCTGATTTTCCTACCAAAAGAGGTCAAAAGGCCATTCAGGAATACTATCAGTCTATTTTTGATGAATTTGATACAGCGTTGGAAAGTGGCTATGAAGATGTCAAAGTCCATGGAGATTTGGCTTATGGAAGAGGTTTTGCCAAAGTTTGGCTCACTCCCAAATCTGGTGGTGAAAAAATGTATTCTGAATCCAAATACCTAAATATTCTAGAAAGGCAGTCAGATGGTACCTGGAAGACCACCCATGATATTTGGAATAGTAACGAATAGGCCATATTTAAATGAGTTCCCTAGCATGGACTTCTAACATGCCCTTCAAATATTAAGTCAAAAGATCTGATCATCCTTGATATTTTATTAGGATCAGCTTTTAATATGTCCGCAACTGCTACAAAATTGTTCAAATTCGTTCATCAGTTTTTTTATAAACCCGTGAAAACAGGGTTTTGAGGTATTTTATTTATTGGCACTTCTCTTGAAATGTTCTTGGAAACCCAATAAGAACATGCTCAAAAATTATTTTCTTACCGCGTGGCGCATCATGGTCCGACAAAAAGGCTACACCGCCATCAATATTCTGGGATTGAGTCTCGGTATAGCAGCCAGCATTTTGATATCCATTTATATCATAGATGAATTGAGCTATGATAAATTCCAAAAAGACGGTGACCGTATTTATAGAGTATATATGCAGGGCAAGATGCAGGACAATGCGTTTGAAGTTGCTATGACGCCAGCGCCGATGTCCCGGGCTTTGAAGGAGGAAGTTCCCGAAGTTGAAGATGCTATCCGTTTTGGAATTTTCAGGACCATGCCCATGCAGTATGAGGACAAAACTTTTACTGAACAAAGAATAATTGTCGCTGATCCCAATTTCTTGGACTTTTTTACTTTCGAGGTTCTTCAGGGCAATCCCAAAACTGCACTTGAAGGTACAGATAAGCTGGTTCTAACAGCGTCCGGTGCCAAGAAGTATTTTGGGGATGATGATCCAATGGGAAAAATCATTTTAAGGGGTGCAGAAAAAAGAGCCTGCCAAGTCACCGCTGTAGTTGCAGATCCACCTCAAAATTCCCACATCACTTTTGATATGTTGCTTTCAGGGGAAAGTTGGGAATATATGAAAAATGATCAGTGGTCAAGTTCTAATCTCTATACCTATCTCAAAGTTCATCCTGGGGCTGACGTCAGCAAAGTGCAGGAAGCATTGGATATTTTTATCACAAAATATTTCGGTGTGGAACTGGAGAGATTTATGGGAATTTCTCTGGAACAGTTCAAGGCAGCCGGCAACAGTGCAGGTTTTTTTATGCAGCCATTTCTTGATATCCACCTTCATTCCAACCTTCAAGAAGAAATCAAACCAACTGGAAATATTCAATATCTTTATATTTTCGGTGCAATTGCCTTATTTATTATTTTTATTGCCTGTATCAATTTTATGAACCTGTCCACTGCACGATCTGCCAATCGCGCAAAAGAAGTGGGTGTTAGAAAATCTGTAGGCGCACTCCGATCTAGGCTTATTGGACAATTTCTCTCTGAATCAATTTTATATGGTTTGATTTCTACTTTTATAGCCACGATATTGATTGTCATTTTACTAAGGCCTTTCAACAATCTTGCAGGAAAAAGTCTGGATTTATGGATATTCCTGAACCCACTTGTTCCCTTGGGGTTGATTTTATTCGCGGTGTTGATTGGCATCATTGCCGGTTCTTACCCTGCTTTTTACCTGACTTCGTTCAACCCAGCCAATGTACTGAAGGGTAAAATCAGGAATGGGGCCAAAAGATCAACTTTCAGAAATAGTTTGGTAATTTTTCAATTTCTGGTTTCAATATCTTTGATTATCAGCAGCATGGTAGTATACAAGCAACTAGAATATCTGCAAAATAAAAATCTTGGTTTTGGAAAGGAAAATGTCGTCAATTTGCTCCACACCATGTCTTTGGGACAAAACAGCAATGCCTTCAAAGACGAGCTGATGCAATATCCGGATTTTATCGCTGCCAGTTTTGCTAACCGTCTTCCTCCAAATGTTGATTGGAACAGCGTATTTAAAACCAGTGACACACAGCAGGACTTTCTGTGCAGTATTTATTTTGTAGACCATGATCACTTGGATGCTATGGGGTTCAAGATGGCCCAGGGAAGATTTTTTTCAAGGGATTTCCTGAGCGATTCTGCAGCGGTAATCCTCAATGAAACTGCTTTCCGCCAAATGGGATGGACAGAATTGGATGGACAGAAAATCAGTGGTTTTTGGGGAAACAATGATGAACCGGTAGAAAAAACAGTGATCGGTGTCATAGGAGATTTTAACTTCCAAAGCCTGCATCACAATGTGAGACCTCTCATCATTTCTTTAAGCGAAGAACCAAATTATGAAATGGCTATAAAACTCAGCTCAGGAAATGTGGGCGAAAAGTTGGCTCTTCTTGAAAGCATTTGGAAAAAGCACTCCAATGGAAATCCATTTGAATACACATTTGTCGATGCAAATTTTGATGCCTTGTTCCGATCAGAACAAAAAATGGGAAATAT
>CAZLJT010000249.1:0-5373 GCA_964559905.1 uncultured Aquiflexum sp. | reverse complement strand
TGATCTAGGGCCCAAGGATACAGATCTTCCCAAACATGATGATCCTTTTGGATTGCGGAATTTGTTGTTTTCCCAAGATGCTGATTTTGTAAATTTTGAAGCAGTAGTAAGTACCTCGCCCGATCAAATTGCAGTAGTGCCGGGATATCTGCAGAAGGAATGGACAGAAAACGGAAGAAGGTATTTCCATTACAGGCAGGATACACCAATACAGTATTTCTTTTCTATAGTATCAGCAGATTATGAAGTGCTGTTGGATGAGGCAGCGCTGCCGGATGGACAAAAAGTAGCCATTGAAATTTATCATCATCCCAGGCATACCTTTAACCTCGACAGATTTTTGGCAGCGTACAAAGATGGCTTAGTATATTTCTCGGAAAAATACAGCCCTTTCCAGTTTCGGCAAATGCGGATTTTGGAATTTCCCCGGTACGCAGGCTTTGCCCAATCTTTTCCCAATACCGTTCCTTTTTCTGAAAGTTTCGGTTGGGTAGCTGATTTCAGCGATCCTAACAGCTTTGATTATGTGTATTTTGTGACAGCCCACGAGTTGGCCCATCAGTGGTGGGGTCATCAGATTGCGCCAAACTATACAAGAGGATCAAATTTGATTTCCGAAGCTTTGGCTGAATATTCAGCTTTGATATTGACAGAAAGGGCTTACGGGAAAGATAATATGAAGCGATTCCTTAAAGATGAGCTGGACCGCTACTTGGTAGGAAGGTCCAACGAAAGCAAAAAAGAAAATGCTTTCATCAATGCAGATAGAGGATATATTTGGTATCAAAAAGGGGCCTTGGTGCTTTATGCTTTGAGAGATTATATTGGAGATGAGGCTTTTGATTCAGCTTTAAAAGGTTTTGTGGGAGAGTTTGGGTTGAAAGAAACCCCTCCTTTTGCAGGTAGTTCTGATTTACTCAGGTATTTGACTGACCACACGCCAGATTCTCTTCATTATTTCCTGGATGATACGTGGAATAAAATTACTCTTTATGAAAATAAAGTGGCCGAGGCTTCGGCTGAAAAGACCGGAGAGGAGGAGTATCTGGTCACCTTGATGCTTTCCTCTCAGAAATTGTATGCAGACAGTCTTGGTCGGGAAACACCTGCAATTTATGATGGGGATTACTTGGATATTGGCATTTTTGCTGAAGAGGATAAAGATGAAAATGGGCGTAATCGAACCAATCCATTGTATATCCAAAAACACAAAATAACTCCCGGTGAAAACAAAATTCAAATCAAAGTACAGGGAGGGATTCCTGTAAAAGCAGGAATTGACCCCTACAATAAACTTATAGACAGAATACCTGATGACAATGTGATCAATGTGAATGTGAATTAGAAAAGTAAATCTTTGGGGTTTGTTTTTTGTACCCAAGGGTTTCAAAGGAAAAGCTATTTTCTTGGTAAAGAATGAGCTATAAAAATAAGAAGACCATTGAGGTATTTCATAACCCCAATGGTCTTCTTATTTAAAGAAATACCAAGGTATTTCAACTGATACGCTTTCTTAAATCTTTGAGCTTTGGAAAAAAATCGCGAAGATTTATTGGCCTACAAAGAATATCGCATTGGAAATCAAGAGCTTGCCGCTTTCCCAGAAGGAACGGAACATGGGATTATCTGCCATGTAAACTATTTGTCCGCGGCCTTGATTCTCTACACCATAGACCATGGATTGGGCCATTTTGGGTTTGATTTTGATTCCGATATATCCAAATCTGTACGCTTCGTTGTCGGGGATAATACCTACATTGACGCCATTGTTCAGGTAAGAATATCTGGAGCCGTTATTTTTGAGGGTATAGAACTTTCCGCCCATACCAAATCCAAGTGGATGGGATTCATCGATTTTCAATTCGTATATAGCTCCTGCAGCAGTGGTTGAAATCCCCATCCTTTCCCTTTCTTGATAGGGCTCCAATCTTTCTACATTCTGGATTTCCTTCTGCTCTTTTTCAGCTGCCTTTTTCTCTTCCTCAGTATCATACCTGCTCAGGTCAAAACCTTCTTTGTCGGCAAAGGTGTTCAGGGCATTCTCAAATGCGATGAGTTTTCCACCTGCCTTTACCCATTCCAATACTTTTTTGAGGTTGTTTTCAGAAATGGCCCCACCCCGGCTTGAAGGCATCAAAATGACATTGTATTTGGTCAAATCAAATCTTGCCAGGTTGTCGGCATCTAAAATACTGATCGGATAATCAAGTTCCTGCTCAAAGAAATACCAAAGTTCTCCAAAGTTCAAAGAAGAAACTGCATCACCAGCCAAAAGTGCTACTTTAGGAGCTACGATTGCTTTGACATCCGAGGAACCGAAATCCTTCCCTTTGTCCACATATGCGGAATTGGTTGGGTTTAAGGTGATTTCAAATTTGTTAGCTGCGTTTACCACTTTTTGGTCATAATCTGATACATACTGATTGCCATTTCTGTGGATGATCAAGGTACCGGAAGGATAACTTTTACCTTCTAATTCAAAAGCGTATTCCGCAAATCTCACCCGGATTTTTTCATTCAAAAGGGCCGCCAAAAATTGTGGATGCTTGGTGGCGTTCCAAGGCGCAAGGTACGCCAAGGGTTTTCCATTGACTGTATTGGCCGTAAAAGCTATTTTTTCATATTTCTTGGCAGCATCCAATCTGGTCTCAAGCGCATAAGCCTGCACACCATAAGAATAAGGCAAGGCCCAACTTGTAATGTCATAGGTGATACTGTCCTGAAGCGTAGCCTCCGGTTCAAATAAAACCTGAGTCAATACAGATTTGGGTTGGTAGGCATTCACGATGATATCCTTATCTGTAGTGGAGAAGGTGGCGGTTTTTCCACTGGAATAATCTAATCCTTTCAGTCCTGAACGGTTACCTGCAAATCCATATTGTATTTTGTTTTTGTCCAAGAGTTTCAACAGTGCATTGACCCTTTCCGGATTTTGGTCTCCTTTGATGACAAAACTTTTGTATCTGGCTCTTGGGCTGCTGCTGTTGGATTTAAAGTAATTGGCAAACTCATCGGCCAGTTTCGCGGCATTTTGTGCGGTGACTTCCACGGCAGAAATTCCTGCCACATGCTGATGTTCTATTCTTTCTTTGAGGGTTACTGTATCACCAAGGGCATTCAACATGCCTAATCCGGCACGGCCTGAACCTCCTTTTTCGATCGTCATCCCTATGGCACCATTATAGGTAGGCCAAGTATCTCCATAAGCGGGATAAAGCAGGTCAAATCTTTCTTTGGTAAAATAAAACCATCCCTGTTCATCAAATTTTGCAGCTGTATTTTTTCCATAAAGTGTTTGGAATTCAAGTTGGAAAGGAGAAAGCTGCTCGTGAATTGGCTTTGCGGCAGGTGCAAAATAAAATGGAGAGTCAATTCCTTGCTCATGGTAGTCCACAAAAAGGTGTGGCATCCATTGGTGATAAAGTTCGATACGCTGCATGGTTTCTTTTTGAGTCTGCCAAGCCCAATCTCTATTGAGATCCATTAAATAGTGATTGGGCCTTCCTCCTGGCCAAGGCTCAAAGTGCTCCATGGACTGTGGGTCAGGTTGTAATCTTGTGTTTTGCTTTTGGTTGTACCAAATTGTGTATCTATCTTTTCCATCAGGATTGGCACAAGGGTCAATGATCAATACCTGATTTTGCAACCATTCTTTGGATTGGTTATTAGAGGGATCGGCTATTTGCCAAAAAGTAGTCATTGCCGCTTCGGTAGCAACCGCTTCATTTCCATGTACATTGTATTGCATCCAGTTCAGGGCAACTTTGGTAGTAGGAGTACCTTCTACCATTCCCGTTCTTTTGAGGTTGTCCATCCTGATATTTTCCAGATTGTTGATATTTTCAGGCGTGGAAACTATCGCTATAAATAAGGGTCTGTTTTCGTAGCTTTCCCCATAATATACCAATTTGACATTGGGCAGGGTAGCAGCTAAATGCTCAAAATAATCCACTACACGGTGATGAGGGGTAAATCGGTCTCCCATTTTGTACCCAAGAAATTCCTCGGGGCTTTTTTGGGCGAAGGTTGAGATTGCCAGAAAAAGGGCAAGAACCAAGCTGTATGTTTTTTTCATAGAATTTGATATTTGAGTCGGGAAGTTAACAGTAATTGCCAAACCCTCCAAGGTATTTAAATTGGGGATGGATGGATTGTGTGATAGTTGGTGGTTGGGTAGGATATGGCTTAGGGGGTCGATTGACTGAGCGTTGGAACAATACTTGGAATAGGGGTTTTCTGATAAAGGATAACTGAATTAAAAATAGCAAGAAAAAAAAATCAAAATCACTCACCAAATGCCTTTTCAATTTTTGTCATGGCTAAAAACGTTTTTCCGGAATCTGGAAGCACAGTAAATCCATACTTTTGATAAAATTTTTTGGCATTATCATCCAAAGGGTCTACAACAACAGCCATGGATCCAAGAGTGCTCTTTGATATTTCCAAAGCTCTTCTCAGTGCGTCTAGCAATAAAAATTTCCCATATCCATTTCCTTTTAATTCCCTATCCACTGCCAATCTGCCAAGTAAAGTAACAGGAATCCTGATATAAGATTTTGGAATTCTTTTGGCATATTCCTCTGGTATTTCTTCCTGCTGGATACCGTAATTTGATAAAGTGTAGTAGGCTTTAACTTCATCGGCATCATTAACGATCACAAAACAAACTGTAAGGTTCCTTTTGGAATCTTGGCCAACTTGGGTCTTGATGTAATTATCCAAAAGGGGTTTGCTACAATCAAATGCTTCTTTCCGGTGTTTTTTTTCTAAAAGAACAATTTTTGAATACTTCATTGATCTGTTAGTTCTTTGTAGCGTGATGCAGCTTCTTTTAACTTTTGATTTGGTTCCAAGTTTGAGAGGATAGCTTCAAAAAATATCTCCTTATCCCTATTTGAAACCAATATTCTTTCATGTTCCTGTAGGATTTCTTGTGCCTCTTTCCTCATTACAGCAGATACAAATCCAGCCAATGAAGAATATCCTTTTATTTCGGAAGCTTTTTCAAATAGCAATTTATCCTCATCTGATAAACGCATCTCAAAACAGGATTTTTTTACACTTTCCATTATTTTTTATTTTGAATAGAAGGATCTAATTGACCTTTAATTGAAAGGATTCTAAAAATGTCCGTAATTATTCCGTACAAAAAAAGATTTTTTAACCCACTTTTAAATTGTGATATTGGAAATTGCTAAACTCTGATCCCTGAAAAAACATCCTGTCTATCGATAACCTTTCTGATTTGCATTGGCATTAAAGGTGAAATTGTGGCTATCTCCAATCTAAAATCATCAATCTAAATTCTTAAATCAAAAAAGTGGGACCTAAGGGATTCGAACCCATGACCTCTGCTCTGTCAAAGCAGCGCTC
>CAZLJT010000248.1:0-5386 GCA_964559905.1 uncultured Aquiflexum sp. | reverse complement strand
TTGGCAGCTTTCCTTTGGGTTAATCCATTGAATGATGTCCTTTGCCAAGAAGATTGGCCAGGAGAGAATTCCCAAATGTGATTGGAAGGCCGAGCAGTAATGTCGATACCCAAGCCTGCAAAAAATCTATTTCCTTGTTGAAAGTAGATATTGTCAACCAGAACGAAATCCTCGATGACAATCCCCAGATTTTCATATGTGCCCGTAGCATAGTTGAATGGTTCCGATGCTATCAATTCTATACCTCGGGTAATGACTTTAAGTTCTACATTGATTTTGCCCATCATGGGCGGCACTATTACTCTAATCCTAAAACCAAATTCCACCTCAATAACCTGGGCTTTTTGGCCATCAAAATACACCTCTGTATCATTACCAAAATTTCGTCCAAAAATACTGATCTCCTCTCCGGGAAACTGCGTCAAAGGTGAGAACCTTTCCAAAGCTGGGTTCAGAGTCTCAAAAGAAAGTGTATTTCCAAAAATTAATTGCCCTTCTTTCTCTCCAAAGGCTTTGACATAGTACTCCACTCCCAATTCCAACCCATCTACTTCCCCAAGAAACCGGCCTGGCCTTGAGGTCTCACCAAGGGAAATAATAATGGGCTGATTGAAATTCTCTTCCCTGGAAAAATAAAATCCATGATCTTCAAAGGGCACATTCTCAAATGCAATCAACCTCCCAAGAACAATGGCTCTTTCATCGCTGACATTTACAATTTCCTCAGTAAGGATACTAAAAGAAGGATCTTTTTCCTCTTCACAGCCTCCGAGAAAAAGGAGTCCTGTCATCAGAAAGCAATATTTTAATAATCCCTTCATGTAGATAATATTTAATCCTTGTGTCATTGGGGGTTCCAATCCTCAGGCGGAATCGTGGTCATGCCCGAACCTCTAAATGCCAAACAAGTCGTAGGAATCAGGGTTTTCGGTGTGAGAACAAAATCCAATTTGCTTTCATCAATATAAATTCTGATCGGTCTTTCATCAGCGACAAAGAAAAAGCCCAGTACCTGCTCTTCCTGATCTTCCACATTCAGCATATTTCCCCTGATGTTAGCTGGAGGTAAGTCAAATACGCTTCCGTTAAGACGCAATTGTTGATCTATAAGCCTCAAATGCCGATAAGCATCTTGCGAAATCGACATGTGCTGCATATCAAGCCTGAATATACCCTTGAACCTGATTCCATTATCACGCAGGTAAGCAATGACACGTCTTTGATAGATACCATTGAATTCCTCATCTTCCGCAACGAAAATATTAAGAGGTCTAGGCACCTCTTTGGTATAACAAACTCTACAGCAATCCAGGGGATTGGGGCATCTGGGGCAGGTTGGATGGTTCGGACCGTTATGGTTCAGTTCAGGCTCACCGATGACTTGAAAGTCACTTGGTAATATGTTCCAGAAATAATGATTTTTTTCCTCAACAGGGTCATGAAAATGTGCAATGACCTGCACACCGATTTCATCGTTCATTCTGTCTATTGTAGGAACACTTACAGATTGAAAAGTGACTGAATCCAATTCAGGAACTGGTACAACTTTCTCCGGACGGGAAATATATCTACGCCCATCAAATAAAAATAATTCCAGATTGTAGCTTCTTCCTACCTGAGCAGCAAAATCTTCTGAGGTCAAATAAATCCCGGGTGAAACCTCCGAAAGCATCTCCACATTTCCCAAGTCATCTTTTATTAGAACCTTTGCCAATGGTTCCGGTCTATTCAAGCCATTAAACTCAGGCCCAAATCTATCGGCTCTTGAAAGTCGGATTTGATGAGCCTTGGGAAGAGTGGTCAGGTATCCCTCTATACTAAGGATTTTGGGAGGAAGCTCAGAAGTAAATGGAAACTTGTCGATGCATGTTGTCAACAAAACCAAAATCAACAACCATGCTATATTTTTTGATTTCTTCATTTACTATACTCTTAATTATATGTAATCAAGATAATATTAAAAATTGAAAAATTGCCCTAAATTTTATGGTAATGTGAAAAATTAAGTGGTCAAATCATTTTTCATGAATTTCTTCTACCCCGAAATTGTATAATCTTAAATTTTAAAATCAGTAGTACGAAAAAAATCGTAAGAAAAATTTGAAATACGATATTCTTCGTATAACTTTGTACGAAACAAATCGTATTAATCGATATGCAAACTAAACCAACAGAATCAGAACTGGAAATCCTGTCGATTTTATGGCCGATAAAAAAGGCCACAGTCAGGGAAATTCATGAGAAATTGGCCAAAACAAAAGATACCGGCTATACTACCACGCTCAAGCAGATGCAGATCATGCATGCCAAAGGACTCCTCCGCAGGGATGAACAGAACAGAACCCACATTTACTTTCCGGCGGTAGATGAAACCGTCACCCAAAATAACCTTGTGACCAATTTTATGGCCATAGCATTTGGCGGCTCTGCCAAAAACCTGGTGATGCAGGCTCTCGGACAGGGCAATCCCTCCAAAGAGGAATTAGATGAAATACGCGCATTTTTGGACCAATTGGAAAACGAACAATAATGGGATCTTACAATACTATCATCTCTGATCAAATCTTGCTCGCACTTGGATGGATGATCGTCCATGCCCTGTGGCAGATTGCAGCCGTGGGTCTGATGCTTTGGCTGACCCTTCAAATTTTTGGTAAAAAGTCAGCAGCTTTCAAATACAGGCTCAGCATTTCGGCACTCGCTGTGATTTCTGGTTTGGCTTTGGCTACCTTCATCTATTCCATTCCGGAATCCAATCCAATGGCACCTGAAGCCACCTCCGTATCAGCAAGTCTGGATCAATGGATGCAGACAGATTCCGGGCACCTGATAGAAGCACCTTCAGATTGGATGATTGTATCCAAAAGGATAGAAAACTGGATCCCAACTTTGGTACAGGTTTGGTTTTTGGGAGCCATGCTGTTTTTGGTAAGGTTGGCGACCTCGCTTGCAGATATCCGTAACCTCCGACAAAAGCAACATGACCCGGCAGAATCTGTTTGGCAGGATGTATTGGATAAGCAGCTCACATCGCTAAAAATGTCTAAACCTGTGCAGCTGCTGAAAAGCATCCACGTAGACGTCCCGATGACTTATGGAGTGTGGAAACCTGTCATCCTCATTCCTGTGGGCCTTTTCTTTCAGCTTTCCCCGCTTCAGCTAGAGGCAATTATCGCCCACGAACTCGCCCATATCAAGCGCTATGACTTCTTGGTCAATTTGGTACAATCTATTTTGGAAGTGGTATTCTTTTTCCACCCCATCTTCTGGTGGGTCAATAAAACGGCCAAAGAACAGCGGGAAAATGCCTGTGATGACCTGGCAATCAGCATGGGGGCTTCGCCCAAAGACCTGGCATATGGCCTTGCCAATGTACTGAACCACGCTAAAAATCCAACTCCGGAAATGGTAATGGCCGCTGCCAAAACCAAAAACCCAACCCTCGAGCGTATCAAAAGAATAATGGGAGTCAAAACTTCCTCTTCACAACCAACTACTATAACCAGCATGACCATGATGATCACACTTTTGCTTGGTGCCACACTGATGGTGGGCGCAAGCGACAAGCCGTCCAAGAAGTCTTTTGAAGACCTGATGGCTACCGAACTCAATACCACTACCATCGAAGGCAATTGGATAGACCCACTATCCTATCCCAAAGAAGACACCGTTCCGCCAAAAAGTCCCGTCAAAATGGAACTGGATTGGGGTAAAATGACCCCTGAACAAAAAGAAACGTTCGGAAAAGATATGGAAGAGGGCCTAAAGGATTTAGAAGCATTTTTTAAGGACATGACGCCTGTCTTTGAAGGGATTGGAGATATTGGAAGCTTATTTAGGGATTTTCCTGGCACCCCAATTCCTCCCATGGATTTTGCAGTTGCCGGAATTCCCGAATTTAAATTGAAAGACATTCCAATGATGGATTTTGATATTGCCCCATTCATAACATTCCCTGATTCTGCATGGTATTTTGAGGTCCCTTCGGACATCTATTTCCAAGCTGACTCTGCCAGTGTTTATAATTTTAGCTACCGCAACAAGTACTATTTTGATACTACTAAAATGTCCAAAGCCGAAATCGATAAGAAAAGAGCAATAATGGCTGAAGAAAACGCCAAGAGGGCAGAAGCCATTGAAAAATGGAATTCCGAAAATAAGGATAGGATTGCCGAATGGCAGAAAAAGGTTGAAACATGGCAAAAGGAAATGGCCCCAAAAGCTGAAGAATTTCAAGCCAAAATGGAAGAATGGCAAAAAGCCAATGCCCCAAGGATGGAAGAATTCCAAAATAAAATGAAAGCTTGGCAGGAGGAAAACCAACCCCGGATAGAAGAATTCGAGAAAAAAATAGAGGAGTGGCAAAAAGCCAACGAGCCGAGAATGAAGGAATTCGAGCAGAAAATGGAAGCTTGGCAAAAAGAGAATCAACCCAAAATTGAAGAGTTCCAAAAAAAGATGGAAATCTGGCAACAAGAAAATCAGGAAAAAATGAAAGAGTTCCAGATGAAAATGCAGGAATGGCAAAAGGAAAATCAGGAAAAGATACAACAAATGGAAAAATCACAAAAAGAGAAAAGCAAAAAAGAAATTGATTGATTTTGTAGATTTCTAATTTGAGGATAAGCTTAAACCTGTCAGGTTATTATTTCTAGTTCCATCAAATCCGTGGATATTTAGAATTAACCTGACAGGTTTTTTATATCATAATAATCAATTTTCTTATAAAATAAAGCCCCCAATTTTCAAATTCCCTCAATTACATTTCCCATCCATTCCTGACAGGTTCTTGGATATATTGATCTGCTTCAGGTATTCCTGTGGCTTTCATATTGTCATAATCCCATTCGATCAATTTCCCACCCAAACGCAAAGATAAAACACCCAACAAAGTAATCTCAGTCAACCTGGATCCATATTCGAAATTGGATGAAGCTTGATCATTGTTTTTGATCGCATCAATCCACTCTTTGAAATGGCCCGGTGATCGTTTAAGGTATGGCTCGGGGGTTTTGATATTGTTTCTCAATGATTCCGGAAAAACCTGTGGTTTCCTATTTCCCCCATCATTAAAAATCACCCCTTTGGTACCGACAAACATGGAAGCCCGGCTAGGATAAACAAATCCTTTGGGAAGAGCAGGATGAAGATCAGGTTTCAAACCTCCTGAATACCAGTTGATTTTCATGGCTTTTTGTTTTCCTTTTGCAGAAAAATTGAAGTAACCTATTTCCCCATAGGGGGCGATTTTGGCATCTGAATAACCCGCGGGGAAAACCTGCACAGTATCCGGCCTTTCCAGATCAAAAGCCCAAGTCACAGCATCCAAATCATGACATCCAAAATCTCCCAAAGCCCCGCAGCCATAATCCCAGAAATCCCGCCA
>CAZLJT010000247.1:4152-5407 GCA_964559905.1 uncultured Aquiflexum sp. | reverse complement strand
TTATATTTGCACCTCAATTTCCTAAAGCATTAAAACATTTATATGTACGCAATTGTTAACATCGCAGGAAAGCAGTTCAAAGTAACTAAAGATCAGTTTGTCTATGCACCCAAGTTGCAGGGCGAAACTGGCGCTTCCGGGGAGTTTGATGAGGTATTGTTGGCTGATGACAACGGTACAGTATCAATAGGGGCACCCACCATCTCAGGTGCCAAGGTATCAGGAAAAATTCTTGATCATGTAAAAGGTGACAAAGTAATCGTCTTCAAAAAGAAAAGAAGAAAAGGTTACAAGAAGAAAAACGGTCACAGACAAGACTTTACAAAAGTATTAATCGAAAATATTACCTTATAAGATTTCTTGGAAATCCTAAACGTATAAAATCATGGCTCATAAGAAAGGTGTCGGTAGTTCCAGAAACGGAAGAGAATCCCATAGCAAAAGACTGGGTGTAAAGAAATTCGGTGGAGAGGCAGTTATTGCCGGTAATATCATCGTCAGACAAAGAGGAACCAAACATCATCCAGGTGAGAATGTAGGTGTCGGAAAAGACCATACATTGTTTGCCCTATCTGATGGTAAGGTTGAATTTAAAAAGAAATATGATGGCAAGTCCTATGTAAGTATAGTTCCTGCTCAAGCATAAAAAATCTTAACCAAATAAAAAGGTCTTCCGAATTCGGAAGACCTTTTTTGCTTTAGACCAAATAAACTCCAATGGTCACTTTTTTTAATTTATTCAGATGTAATAGCCCTAAATTTCAACATGCTAATCTAAACTTCATGCTATGAAATATACAATACGCTTGATATTGGTTTTTGGCCTCCTCTTTTCCTTTGGTTTTCAAATGGATGGATGGTCACAGACCTACGATGAAAAAATTTATGATGCGGTTCAATGGCGCCTGGTAGGCCCGCATAGAGGCGGAAGATCTGCTACGGTTGCCGGAGTAGCTTCAGAAAGGAATACATTTTATTTTGGAGCCACAGGTGGTGGTGTATGGAAAACCACTGACGGGGGCAAAACATGGGGTAATATTTCAGATGGGTTTTTCGGTGGATCTATCGGTGCCGTTGCCGTTGCCGATTCTGATCCTAATATCCTTTATGTGGGCGGTGGCGAAAAAACCGTCCGGGGTAATGTTTCCTATGGATATGGGATGTGGAAAAGCACAGATGCCGGAAAAACCTGGGAACATTTGGGGATGGAAGAATCCCGCTTTATTTCGAGGATAAGGATTCACCCATCCAACCC
>CAZLJT010000247.1:0-4052 GCA_964559905.1 uncultured Aquiflexum sp. | reverse complement strand
CTGAATGGAGGTGTTTTCAGATCAGATGATGGTGGAGAGACTTGGGAAAAAACCAATGAGGACAGAAATCTAAGACAAAGGGCATGGTATTATTCCAGAATATATGCGGATACCCAAAGTGACAGTACAGTATATGTTATGAATGTAAGTTATCACAAATCGACAGATGGCGGAAAAACATTCAAAGGATCCAATGCACCTCATGGTGATCACCATGATCTTTGGATTGATCCAAAGGACAATCAGAGAATGATCATTGCGGATGATGGCGGTGCGCAGGTTTCCTTTGATGGGGGTGAAACTTGGTCTACCTATATGAACCAGCCTACAGCCCAATTTTACAGGGTGACCACGGATAATCATTTTCCCTACAGAATCTATGGGGCGCAGCAGGATAATTCCACCATGCGGATCAACCACAGAAATGAGGGTTCAGGTATAACTGAAGTCGATTGGGAAGTAAGTGCCGGCAGTGAAAGTGGCTGGTTGGCCGTCGATCCTACAGATAATGATGTAGTCTATGGTGGAAATTATGGAGGACTGCTACAAATGCTCAATCATAGAACAGGCGCGAGAAGAAATGTCAATGTATATCCGGACAACCCAATGGGTCATGGTGCAGAGGGAATGAAGTATCGTTTTCAGTGGAATTTCCCGATCTTCTTTTCACCCCATGATCCAAAGGTACTGTATACCACTTCCAATCAATTCCATAGATCAACGAATGGCGGACAGACTTGGGAGACTTTCAGCCCTGATCTGACCAGAAATGCCAAAGAAAAATTGGGTCCTTCAGGAGGGCCGATCACTAAAGACAATACATCGGTTGAATATTACAGTACCATTTTCGCTGCTACAGAATCTCCTTTGAAAAAAGGTGTGCTTTGGGCCGGATCGGATGATGGCCTGGTCCATGTTTCTGTAGACAATGGAAGGACTTGGGAAAACGTCACTCCAAAAGATCTTCCCGAGTGGATTCAGATCAATAGTATGGAGGGCCATCCTTTTGAAGAAGGGGGATTGTATTTAGCTGCAAATTCTTACAAGAATGGTGACTTTGCTCCCTATTTATATAAAACAACTGACTATGGAAAGTCATGGACAAAGATCGTCAATGGAATAGATGCCCAGCATTTTACCAGAGTAGTGCGTGCAGATCCGGCAAAAAAAGGGATTCTGTATGCCGGTACTGAAACAGGCATGTATATTTCCTTCAATGATGGCGCATCTTGGCAGCCATTCCAGTTGAACCTTCCGATAGTTCCGATCACTGATCTGACGATTAAGGATAATAACCTGATCGCTGCTACCCAAGGAAGGAGTTTCTGGATCATAGATGACCTGACCGTAATCCATCAATTGTCAGAGAATATCGGGAATAAGCCTTTTCATTTATTCAGACCACAGGATTCCTACCGATTGGACGGTGTGCGGAGAGAATCGAAGACTGCCGGTACCAACAGACCTGGTGGTGTTTTGGTGTATTATCATCTGAAAGAGGAACCTAAAGAAGAAGTAAGGTTGGAATTCTATGATAATCAAAGAAATCTGATCAAGGAATTTTCTTCAAAAGGAATTGAAAAAGATACCTTGAAATACAAAACCGGATCAAATGAATTCAATTGGAATTTGAGGATACCTGATGCGAAAGGATTTGAAGGAATGATCATGTGGTCAGGACCTTTGAGAGGTCCTAAGGTTGTTCCGGGTGATTATTTGGTCAGGCTGATCGTTGACGGACAGTCTCAGGATCAACGGTTCAAAGTGCTGCCGGATTTAAGATACGAATCTACCCAGGAAGACCTACAGGAACAGTATGATTTCTTGCTCAAAGTAAGGGATAAGCTGACTGAGACCCATGAAACAATCACATTGATCAGAAAATACAAAGCTGAACTGGATACCATTGTTCAAAAGAATCCACGTCAAAAGAGAAGGATAGAACCTGTAGTTAATGCCATTTCAGACATTGAAAAGGAACTGTATCAAACTCAGAACAGGAGTGGTCAGGATCCTCTGAACTTTCCGATCAGATTGAACAATAAGCTGGCACACTTGAATTCCATTGTCGGAACGGGAGAGTTCAGGCCAACAGATGGCGCTGAGGAAGTGCGGGCTGAACTTACCAGACAAATCGATATTCAGCTTACAAAATTCAGGGAAATCGAAAAATCCCAGATCTCCAAAATTTTGAATATTGAAGAGATGAAAGCTGAGTTGGAGAAGAAGTAAAACCCTATTTTCTCTTTTAAAAATCCCTGTCAAAACTTTGGCAGGGATTTTTTGTTAAATATTCAAAAAAAGCAAGTTCGGGGTATATTGAAATAGGATATTATCAGATTATAACTCTTAATTTTGCTAAAATTATAATTTTCAACTATCAAATAGAATCAGGAACGTCAACCAATCAATTATTGCACACAGCATGACAAAGTCAATAAAATATTTATTACTCACGGCAGTAATTCTGCTGGGAGTGGTCTTAATGCCAAATCAAGGGGCATTTGCTCAGAAAAAGAAGAAGAAAGCCGAATCCACAGCTGCAGCTGCCCCTGCCCCTGAGAAAAAACCGGAAAAGAAGAAATTGGAAGATGTGGTCAAAGGCCACAAAAAATTTGAAGGGCTTTTTACTTTTTACCAGGATACCACTAGTGGAGAACTGAAAATGCTGATCAGCAAAGAACAATTGGGAAATGAATACCTTTATTTTTCGCAAGTAGGAGACGGGGTGACTGATGCAGGTACCTTCCGTGGTTCCTATGGGGATAATAAAATTTTCAAAATTGAAAGGTATTTCAATCGGGTGGAATTCATCAATCAAAATACCTCTTACTATTTTGATCCTGAAAATCCACTTAGCCGTTCGGCTGATGCCAATATCAGTCCCGGAATCATGGCAAGTGCCAAAATTGAATTTGATGATGTAGAAAAGGGCCTCATTCTGATCAAGGCGGACAATTTGTTTCTAAAGGAGACATTTTCGCAGATTAAAAGACCTTCTTTTCCAGGCGAATCTCCTACCTCATTCAAACTGGGAAATCTTGACAGTGAAAAAACTAAGGTGCTAGCGGTCAGGAATTATGAGAAAAATACAGATTTGGCAGTAGAGTATGTGTATTCCAATCCATCGGTGCTGAATGGCGGATCTTCTGCTGTAACTGATGGCAGGAACGTGTCCATAAAAGTTTTTCACAGTTTGATTGAATTACCGGACAATGGCTACGAACCTCGTTTTGACGATCCCAGGGTCGGGTATTTTACCACCAAAGTCACTGATATGACCTCAAGCAGTCCGACACCATATAGGGATTTGATCCATCGTTGGGATTTGAGAAAGAAAGATCCAAATGCGGCTTTATCCGAACCTGTTGAACCCATAGTATGGTGGATTGAGAATTCCACGCCACATGAGTGGAGACAGACCATCATGAATGCAGTTTTAGAGTGGAATAAAGCTTTTGAAAAAGCAGGGTTTAAAAACGCAGTGCAGGTAAAAATCCAACCGGATGATGCGAATTGGGATGCAGGGGATATCCGGTACAATGTGTTGAGATGGACAAGTTCACCCAACCCTCCTTTCGGAGGCTATGGCCCAAGTTTCGTCAACCCAAGGACAGGGCAGATTCTAGGGTCTGACATCATGTTGGAGTTTGTGTACCATACCAATAGGGTTGTATTGAACAGGCTATTCGGTGAGGAAGCTACATCAGAAAGTGAATTTGGGACCTGGCATAACGGACATTTCTGTACTGTGGGGACACATTTGCAAAACAACATGATGTTCGGTCAGGCTTTTCTACGGGCAAGCGGTGCTTCAGATCTTGAAATGGAAGGGATGAAAATGGAAGCCATGTCGGAATTATTGATGCATGAAGTAGGACATACCCTGGGTTTGAACCACAACATGAAAGCTTCCCAATTGTATTCACCAGCGCAGTTGGCAGACAAGAACTTTATTCAGGGAAAAGCCTTAACAGGTTCTGTGATGGATTATCTAGCCATCAATCTTTCTCCAAATAAGGAAACCCAAAGTCATTACTTTACTACCACAG
>CAZLJT010000246.1:0-5533 GCA_964559905.1 uncultured Aquiflexum sp. | reverse complement strand
CTGCTGAATTGGTAGAGCACGCGCTTCTCAATCAAGAAGCAGTATTGACAGATGATGGCGCCTTGATGGCAGATACGGGCACCTTTACAGGCCGATCTCCTAAGGATAGATTTATTGTCAAAAGTCATCCATGTTCCGTGTTTGGTACCGAAGAAAAAATTGCCTTTTTCAATAACCACGTCACCGATTTCCTGAGAATAGGGACCATGCAACAAAAAACCTCTGGAAGGATCGAATTCCTTTGTCCTGATTATTTTATCTCTTGTATCATACCAATGAATATCTCTGATATAAGGATCAGATTCTCTGTTTTGAGTAGTATAACTGAAAATTTGATATTGTGTCTGATCTCTTATGGTTTGTTTTGTGTACCCTTTTTTAGTCCGTTCGCCATAATAAATGTTCTTTTTTATTTTTTTCTTCTCTGCTTTTTTCTTTTCAGATTTTGAATGATCATCAAAAAGAAGAATTGGGGCTGTAGTGGGCAAAAGATTGTCAGGCATTACTCCTGTTGAGTCCGGATCGGCCATTTCAGCTTTTTTATCTTTTTGAGAAAAAGCAGCATGGGAGACTGTCATCAAAAATAGAAGAAGAAGATTTTTTGAATTCATAATAAGATTAACGAGTCAATCAGCTCGATATTTTACATCAAAAATATAGATTACAAATCAATTCATCAGCTAATTGTAGAATTAATCGCAGTAATCCGTATTTTTGGCGGTATTTAAAAAAACAACCATAATAATGAATTCTATTCTATCAGACAGGATTATTCAAATGGAGGAATCTGCTACCTTGGCAATGGCAAAAAAAGCCAGAGAGCTGAAATCGCAGGGTATTGATATTATAAGTCTAAGCTTGGGAGAGCCTGATTTCAAAACTCCAAAACATATTCAAGAAGCGGCCAAGGATGCAATCGATGAAGGGAAATATTTTTCCTATTCTCCTGTTGCCGGATATCAGGATTTAAGGGAAGCCATAGCAAAAAAGCTCAGAGAGGAAAATCATATCTCAGAAGCTAAAGCTGAGAATATTGTAGTTTCAACTGGTGCAAAACATTCCATTGCGAATGTATTCATGTGTTTGCTAAATGAAGGCGATGAAGTAGTCATATTTTCGCCTTATTGGGTCAGTTATGCTGAGATCATCAAATTGGCCGGTGGTGTCCCGGTATTGATCGAAGGGAATCTGGAAAATAATTTTAAGGCTACTGCAGTCCAATTGGAAAAAGCACTTACTGATAAAACAAAAGCCATCATTTACTCCTCACCCTGCAACCCAACAGGATCAGTATTCAACAAAGAGGAATTGGAAGAGATAGCTGCTGTAGTCAAGAAGAGAGAAAATCTATTTGTAATCGCTGATGAAATATATGAACTGATCAATTTCACTGGTAAGCATGCCAGCATAGCTTCTTTTCCTGGAATGTTTGAAAGAACCATTACTGTGAATGGATTTTCAAAAGGATATGCCATGACCGGTTGGAGAGTAGGCTACATCTGTGCTCCTGTTTTTATGGCGAAAGCCTGTGAGAAAATGCAGGGACAGTTTACTTCAGGCGGGACAGGTATTGCACAAAGAGCTGCTTTGGCAGCAATTGAAGGAGATCAATCCCCTTCCAAAAAAATGGAAGATGCCTACCTTAAAAGAAGAGACTTGGTTTTGGGCTTATTGCGCGACATACCCGGGATCAAAACCCATGTTCCCGAAGGAGCATTCTATTTCTTTCCTGATGTAACTGCTTTCTTTGGGAAATCTTCCGATGGCTATCTTATCAATGATGCCGATGATGTCTGTTTGTACCTTTTGGAAAAAGCAAATGTGTCTTTGGTGACAGGAGCAGCGTTTGGTGCGCCTAATTGCGTTAGATTGTCATATGCTGCCTCAGAAGAAGATTTGGTAGAAGCCTTGAAAAGAATGAAACAAGCTTTGGGCAAATTGAACTAAAAAACCCATCTGTAAAAACACCCATGGCCCTTTCATGGGTGCTTTTTTTAAATTTTTCCTGCTGATAACTGGGGAGTATTTCGAGATAAACAATTTTTCTACTGTCAGTCAATCCTTTTTATATCAATATTATGACCGATCTAGGGATGCTATTAAATGTTAAAATAATTAGTCAAAAAAAAATAACCAGATTTTTTGCAATAAAATGCCAAGCCTTATTTTAGGAACTTTTAAGTATTATTTTTTGATAGTTGTATTTAATAATATTCAGATGATACTTTTTATAAATTTAATTTTTTCAAGAAAAAATTGATTAATGAGCAAGTTTAATTTAAAATTTATTTTTCAATTATAAGTTTAGGTTTATTTGGAAACTGACATGATTTATAGAATCTATACAAAGAAATAATTAATTGTTTTTCAATATATTAACTCTATTATATAGTTCAAATTCGGAAACTAACCTTAGTTAAGTTTTTTTTTATCTCATGAAAAAAAACTTTTTTACATTATTTATTAGTTGGTATAAACAACTGATTTAAAGAGTTTAAAAATATCAATTATAAATTTATTGGTATTTAATCTAAAAATACCGTGAACAGGGTATTGCTATTTTAATTTAAAGTTTCTTATATTTGTCTCGGGTGATTAAGCAACTTTTTCTGCTAAAGACTTTTGAAAATTAAAATGAATGGAGATTATTTAGATAATAATTTTTCCTGATCTCCATTCAACATAAAAAAAATCCGCACTTGTTGCGGATTTTTTTTGTTTGATGCGTAAATAGTGACTTAACCAATGCTAGAGACTTTGAAAGCATACTTACTGATAATTTTTATTGTAATCCATGGACTTTTTTTTGGCTTTTTAGGTAATGTCCAAGCGCAAGAAGATACGACTTATTATGTCAATTATAAGAAATTACTTACAACTCGAACATACGTTTCTAGAAAATACACATCTTTGTTAATCAGAGGGATAGACAATAATTCTAGAATAGTTCTTGAACCCACTTCGACATTGAACTTGGGCGTTGGGGCTACCTATAATGATTTTACTTTGAACCTTGCCTACGGATTCGACTTTATAAATGCCAATCGGAACCAAGTAGAAACAAGATATTTGGATTTGCAAGCCCATATTTATCCTAAAAATTTGGTTATTGATCTTTTTGGGCAGTTTTATGATGGGTTTTTCCTTCGAAGTTATACTGGGCCCTTACCGGACATTCCACCCGACCTGGCATTTCCAGATATGGAGGTAAGAAAATTTGGCACAAATATCCAATATTTGTTTAATGGGGATAAGCTTTCCTTGAAAGCCGCATTTCTTCAAAGTGCCTGGCAAAAAAAATCGGCAGGTAGCGTCGTGACAGGATTTGAGTTTTATTTTGGAAGGGCCAATGACGATAATAATATTCTTGCAGATTTTATTCCTGATCCAATCGAATTTCAAAAATTGAATTTTATAGAATTTGGGCCAAATTTGGGTTATGTCCATACTTTTGTGATTGCTAAGCATTTTTTTATTACTGGTATGGTTTCAGGAAATATCGGTTTGGGAAATACAACTATTTCTTCTGATACCGATAAAGAGGGAAAGTGGGGAGTAAACTCCAATTATTTTTTAAGAGGATTTGCAGGGTACAATGGATCTAAATGGTCCATCAATGCCAATTATATACAGAACAATGTCCGGATTAAGGATGCGAGGAGTTTTTCTACGGATTTTCAGACAGGTAATTATCGGATTAATTTTGTCTATCGTTTTGATGTTGGACCCAAATTGAAGCCTTATCTGGAATATATTGATATTGGCAGATATTTGCCTGAAAAGTTTAGACAGAAAAATGATAATTGAACATCTGCCTGAAGATTTTTCTTTAGTTTTGCCTTTGATCAATAAGCTTAAAACCAAAATAACATGTCAGATTCATTCGGCGTCAAGTCCGCATTACAAAAATTAGGGGTACAAACCGAAAACTTTGGAACTTCTACTGGAAACAACTGGATAGATTCAGGTATGGAATATATCAGTTCTATTTCACCTGCAGATGGAGAATTGATAGCAAAGGTCCAAATCACAAGCAGGGAAAGTTATGAAGCAGTTGTCTCCAAAGCCCAAGAAGCTTATAAAACGTGGAGGAATATGCCTGCACCGCAACGAGGGGAAATAGTCAGGCAAATAGGAAATGCACTACGCGAGGTTAAAGCTGAATTGGGGAAATTGGTTTCTTATGAAATGGGCAAATCTTATCAGGAAGGGCTTGGGGAAGTTCAAGAGATGATAGATATCTGTGATTTTGCTGTTGGATTGTCGAGACAATTATATGGTCTGACTATGCACTCAGAGCGTCCCGGACACAGAATGTATGAACAATGGCATCCATTGGGGATTGTAGGAATCGTTTCAGCATTTAATTTTCCTGTAGCTGTTTGGTCATGGAACAGTATGATCGCCTGGGTTTGCGGAGATGTTTGCATCTGGAAACCTTCTGAAAAAGCACCCTTGTCTGGGATTGCTTGTCAACAAATTACCGCGAGAGTTTTCAAAGAAAATGGATTGCCGGAAGGAATATCTTCTTTGATTGTTGGGGATTACAAGGTTGGGGAATTTATGACTGAAGACAGAAGGGTCCCCTTGATTTCGGCAACAGGTTCGACCCGGATGGGTAAAATCGTAGGTCAGGCAGTGGCTGCCAGACTGGGTAGATCATTGTTGGAATTAGGCGGAAACAATGCCATTATCATTACAGAAAATGCAGATATTGAAATTGCCATCAGAGGAGCCTTGTTTGGTGCCGTAGGTACAGCAGGTCAAAGATGTACTTCCACAAGAAGGTTGATCATACATGAGTCAATTTATGAGTCAATAAAAGAGAGATTGGCAGCTGCATATTCTAAATTGGTAATTGGAAACCCATTGAACGAGAAAAATCATGTGGGGCCATTGATTGATAAAATGGCAGTTGAAATGTATGAAAAAGCGATTGAAAAAGTAAAGTCGGAAGGAGGTAGGGAAGTTGTTGCAGGAGGAGTGCTTTCAGGTGAAGGGTATGAATCTGGCTGTTACGTCAAACCATGTATCATTGAGGCGGAAAACCATTTCAAAATGGTACAGGAAGAAACTTTTGCTCCTATTCTCTATATCATGAAATATAAGACTTTAGATGAGGCGATTGCCATGCATAATGGTGTTCCGCAGGGATTGTCCTCAGCCATCATGACTCTGAATATGAGAGAAGCTGAAGCGTTCTTGTCAGCCTCAGGTTCTGATTGTGGTATAGCCAATGTCAATATCGGAACTTCAGGAGCAGAAATAGGAGGGGCATTCGGTGGTGAAAAAGAAACTGGCGGAGGAAGGGAATCAGGATCGGATTCATGGAAAGCTTATATGCGTCGTCAGACCAATACTATCAATTACAGTACAAATTTACCTTTGGCTCAGGGGATAAAGTTTGATATTTGAAACCCCAGTTTCAAAATAAAAAAGCCCAGTGAAAATTTCTCTACTGGGCTTTTTTATTTTTATTTGTGGGAGTTGAGGGATTCGAACCCCCGACCCTCTGCTTGTAAGGCAGATGCTC
>CAZLJT010000245.1:0-5538 GCA_964559905.1 uncultured Aquiflexum sp. | reverse complement strand
TTTAATTCAAACTATTTTTTAGATGGCCCTGAAATGGCAGTCCTGAGAAAGGGTGAATTGCAAATTCCAAAAAAAAGAAAGTGTAGTACCTACACCTAGCGATAGATAGTTTTAAAACAAGGTTAAAGTATTCCTGTAGGATTCAATTATTCCCTGTTTTTGAATTTCCCATTCATGCTCAATTTTTTTTGGGGAAATAAAACCATACGTTGGGACAGAAAAAGGAGGCGTTCGTCCTAGGCTATGGTTTACGGTATTTGATTTTCATTAATTTTAATCAGGGTTGAGTAGGTATGATACCGATCTCCAGTTAAGATCGCTTAATTACTTTCCATAGGTTGGAAAACCCCGCAATAGATTGGTTATATCTTAAAAAATAAATACCTCAAATATGAATTTCTCCAGAAGATTGTTTTTAAAGAAATCAATTGCTGCCTCTGTGGTTTCCGCATTGATTCCTATTCCTTCGGCAGTATTGGCTTTGGGAGACTCCAAGTCTATCAGCTGGGTTCAAGTCAGTTCAGAAATGGATGGTGAGACCATAAGGAATCTCATCGAATCCAGCTATGCAAGGAAATCTTCCCCGATTTTTGTCAGTACGGGTAGGTATAGCAGTGCAAAGGACTTGATAACTAATGTGTCATCGAAACCTATTACCCAGCTGATCAATTTTGACCCCAGTCTTTTGCAACTTTCCGAGGAAGATTTGCAAAAGAGAATTGCCGAGACACCGTACCCCCTTATCAATTCTAATTTTGAAAAAAGTTCAAGAGGCGCATTGGCTGCTCTCAAAGAAAAGGTGATTATCAAAGTAAATGGAGAAAAGATAGGAGTTTTAGGTATAGCATTTACAGGAAGTAACCAAAGCATCAGCAAGATTCTCAAAGTAATCCAATCAAAAAGTCAAGAATTGAAAAATGAAGGATGTGATAAGGTCATCTGTTTGTTGGAAAACCCCAAAGATGTTTTCCCTTATTTGGATTACAGGGACTTTGTAGAAAACAGCCAAGATGTCGATTGGTTTTTTACAGATTCTGATAAGTCAGATAAATCGAAGTGCTTTTCATTTAGAAACAAAGATAATCAGGAGGTATTTCTTCAAGTCCATTCCGAAAATTCCAAAAATTTAGGATTTACTACTATTAACATGCATAAAGGATTCATAAATCACCACATCATTTAAACATACAAAAATATGACGCCATTTATAGGACAAATCATAGAGACCCCATACAATTTTGCCCCAGCAGGCTGGGCACTTTGTAACGGTTCTCTCTTAGCAATTTCAGAAAATGACGCTTTATTCGCATTGATAGGCACCACCTATGGGGGAGATGGTCAAACAACCTTTGCGCTGCCCGATCTTAGGGGACGCATGGCGCTCCATCCGGGTCAGGGACCAGGTTTGCCGTCTTACATTCAGGGTCAACCTGGCGGGACACCCTCTACCACTTTATCAGTAAACAACATTCCTCCTCACAACCATCCTATTCAAGCTTCATCAGCAGATGGAACCCAATCCAATCCTAGCGGAGTATTCCCCGCCAATGCCAATGTGGTACCGGAGAGGGGAGCAGATCCTGTAGGGGTAGATGCTAATGGCACCAGTTCTAATGGGACTATGGCTCCTGGCATGGTTGGCCATTCAGGTGGGGGACAAGCATTCAACAATATGCCTCCCTATTTGGCAGTGAATTATATTATTGCACTCTTTGGAATTTTCCCTTCAAGATCTTGAAGTCAAGAAAAAAACATAAAAATTCTCTTTTGATTTATTCTCTTAATATTTAAACAAATAAAAAAATGGAACCATTTCTAGGACAAATCATGATGGTAGGCTTCAATTTTGCTCCGCGAGGCTGGGCATTATGCGACGGTCAGCTTTTATCAATTTCCCAAAATCAAGCTTTATTTTCATTGCTTGGCACTACCTATGGTGGCAATGGTACAACAACCTTTGCGCTGCCCGATCTTAGGGGACGTATGGCGCTCCATCCGGGTCAGGGACCAGGTTTGCCGCCTTATACTCTGGGTGAAAGAAGTGGGTCACCTACTACCACTTTACTGGTAAGCAACCTCCCGCCTCATAACCATCCTATTCAGGCTTCATCAGCAAATGGGACCCAATCAGATCCTATTGGCGCATACCCTGCCAATGCTAATGTGGTACCGGAGCGGGGAGCAGATCCTGTAGGGGTTGATGCTTATGCTACAAGTGCTAATGGGACTATGGCTCCTGGCGTGGTTGGAAATTCAGGCGGGGGACAACCATTCAACAATATGCCTCCCTATTTGGGAGTATATCATGTTATTGCTCTTGAAGGTATTTTCCCTTCGAGGTCCTAAGGCCTGAGATTGACTAAATTTCTTTCATCATTTTAAAGCAACTGCCATGAAACTTGTATACCCAAGACAATTATTTATATTCATTGTGATTTTGTTTGCTTGGTCCCGGCAAGGTTTCGGGCAGCAAACTACCGTTAATTTTGACAGCTACATCGAAAACCAAGGGCTTTCTAATCCGCATGTGGAGGGAGAATTGAGGTTTGAAGCAATTAAAGGTGCTTCGGCTACATGCACCGTCTGCGTAGGAATAGATATAAATGAAGGGAAAAACGGTGGTCCTGGATTAGATGACAGTAACCAGGAAATAGGAGGCATCATTGGCTGGAAAATATCCCGGGCCGACGATGCCTCTTTCCAGTTTTTAAGTATTTGGCTTCAGGATCGGGATATTTCAAATACTTTGGGGACATCGGATGCCGGAACAATCAAAGCATTTAAAGGGGGTGCACAGGTAGGAAGTACAAAAGCTATCAATTTTGACAGTGGAACCTCAGGCCTTAAATCTTTTGCCACTGACCCTGATTTTTTTGATGTGGACCATATTTTAATTGAGGGGGTGGATCTTTTTTTGATTTTAGATGATGTTACTTACAATGTTCCCTTCATTGATGGAAGTGATACAGCGCCAACAGTTTTGGCGGTTAATCTGATCGGTGCTCCGATTAGTACAGCCACATCAGTTACTTATAATGTAGAATTTTCAAAAATTGCGGAAAATGTCAGCGTAGATGATTTTCAATTGACCAATACTGGAACTGCTACCGGAACAATAGCTTCAGTTTCAGGGACAAATGCCACTTATTCGGTTCTTGTCACAGGATTATCCGGAGAAGGTACCATTAGGCTGGATATCAAAGCAGGTACTGACATATCGAATGAAAATAATGTAACCGGTACAGCGGCCTTCACCTCAGGCCAAATACATCATGTTAGCCCATGTCTGATCGAGGATTTTGAAGATGAAACTGATGCCAGTAAAACTTTTTCTATTGGTGCAAATAATTTTTCGATTACAGGGAATTTAGAGGTCCATACAGAAACTCCTACGATTGGGATCAATGGGTCCCGATATGTATTGCTGAATACAGGAACTGGGCCTTTTGTAATCAATTCTCTATCAAGCGATATCAACCTAAAGAAATTTGCGGTTTTTCTTTCCTCAGACGCTGATGGTAATAATCCTACAAATGATGGAAGTATTACAGTCATTGGAAAGAAAGATGGTTCCCAAGTTTATTCCATTACAAAATCATCCGGATTCCCGGAAGACTTTAGTGCAAATAGCGGGTATTATATTTTTGATTTAAGAACAGAAGGTGGGGCAGATAATTCCAAAATTTCCATCGATCAATTGGAGATTTCTTTGGGTTCAGCCTTCCAATATATAAACATAGATAATTTCGAATTCTGTTTGGATTTGGATGCCATAGCCCCTGTAATCAGCGACTGTCCAACAGACATCATCGTGTCCAACGATGAGGGTGTATGTAGCGCCGCAGTTACTTGGACTGCTCCGACAGCCACTGACAATAGTGGTTCAGTGAACTTCATCAGTAACTTTGAAACAGGTGCGGTATTCCCTGTGGGCACCACAGAAGTGATTTATACTGCTACCGATGCAGCGGGCAATCAGGCTACCTGTAGCTTCAACGTTACTGTCAAAGATATTACCCCTCCAGTTTTAGAGGTTCAAGATGTTACTTATTCACTGCCAAGTGGAGGATTCTTTTTACTTTCAAGGGAATTGATTTTTCAGGATATCATAGTCAAGAGTGAAGACAACTGTGGAATATTCGAAGGTGAAAATGACATTGAAATAACAAAGGTATTTTTTGACTGTGAAGAAATTGGAGACAATGAAATGTCTATTAAAATTAAAGACATTAATGGTAATGAAACTAGCAGTTCATTCATTCTTACAATAACCGATCCACTAGCCATTTGCAACCAGCCACCAGTCGCAGTAGCAAAACCTCTCACGGTCTCTGCCGATGAAAATTGTGAGGGTTCGGCTACCGCCATTGATTTTGATGGAGGGTCGACAGATGCTGATGGTGATCCACTTACCTTCTCGGTAAGTCCTGTTGGACCTTATCCATTGGGTGTGACCAACGTAACGCTGAGTGTGAGTGATGGATTTGTAACAAGTCAGGCTTCAACAACGATTACCGTCAAAGATACAACCCCCCCGGTCGTCACCTGCCAAAATATCGAAGTGACCCTTGGTGCCGATGGGACCTTCTCGATCAATAGCGCGAATTTTATCTTCGACAATATCCTGACCTCCTATACAGATAATTGTACCACGGCTCCCAGTACCGTTGGTATCACCAAAAGTAACTTCGATTGCAATGACCTCGGGGCCGATGTCCCCGTCACCATCTTTGTCCGGGACGGAAACGGTAATGAGACAGCCTGTAGCTTTACTGTCAAGGTTACCGACCCATTGGGTGTTTGCAACCAGCCTCCGGTCGCAGTTGCTAAACCTCTTACAATCTCTGCTGATGCAAATTGTGAGGGTATAGCTACCGCTGCTGATTTTGATGGAGGTTCGACAGATGCCGATGGCGATCCACTTACTTTCTCGGTAAGTCCTGTTGGACCTTATCCATTGGGTACAACTCCTGTAACGCTTATGGTTACCGATAGCAAAGGTGCAACCAGTACAGCAACTACTACCATTACTGTGGAAGATAAAACCGATCCGGTAGTAACTGTTCCGGCTAATATTCTGGTGGAAAATGATCCCGGTCAATGTGGTGCTATCGTTACCCTCACTGCCAGCGCCAGTGATAATTGTTCTGGTATTACCTTAGTTATGAATGTTGATGATGGCAAAGATATCTTCACACGTATCACGACTCCTTTAACGGGAGTTGCCTTCTTCCCTGTGGGAACAACTACCGTAACGGTAGATGCTACAGATGCGGCCGGCAATAAAGCCATCCAAAAGAGCTTTACCGTAACCGTAACAGATAGTGAAGCTCCCGTGATCACGGTGATTACGCCGACACCAACGGCAGTACTAGGCTTAACAAACACAGTTACGCTGCAGGCAAGTGATATTTTTGCTGCGACCGATAAATGCGGTGGAGATTTGGTCTTTAGCCCAACAGCATTCACGTTTGATTGCGACAACCTGGGAGAAAATATTGTTTCTGTATCTGTAACAGATGCCGCCGGCAATACAGC
>CAZLJT010000244.1:0-5568 GCA_964559905.1 uncultured Aquiflexum sp. | reverse complement strand
ATATCAAGGACAAAAAGGAAGTTTCACAGATGAGCTTAATATTGAAGGGTACATGATAGAAATTGCTTATAAACTGCCCTTGAATTTATTTTCAGCAACCAGATAAATTTGATCTACAATGTCTAAAATCCCAGCCTGATAATTTATTCACCTTGGATTTTGATTATAGTCAAAAAAACCCTCACTTTGAAAGCATGGACTACCAGCAATTGATCGAAGAAGTTTACCATGAAGTAAAATCAGCAAACCCAAGGGGAAAGGTCGCCGATTATATCCCGGAATTGGCTGAAGTGGATGCGGATAGGTTTGGGATAGCATTGGTAGATTTGGAAGGAAATGTCTTTGGGGCGGGAGACTTTGAAGAACCGTTTTCCATACAGAGTATATCGAAAGTGCATACCCTTACCATGGTGGCACATATTTTTCAAAGTAAACTCTGGTCCAGGGTGAATGTGGAGCCCAGTGGCAATCCTTTCAATTCCATTGCCCAATTGGAATTTGAAAAAGGAATTCCCCGAAATCCGTTTATCAATGCCGGTGCTTTGGTTATTACTGATGCCCTGACAACCAAGTTTGAGGATCCGATTGCAGAAGTCAGTAAATTTATCAATGAAATTTCAGGAAAGGAATGTGTCAAAATCAACAGGGATGTCATGGATTCAGAGCTTCAACATTCTGAAAGAAATACAGCACTCGGGTATTTTTTGAAAGCTTACCAAAATTTTGACAATAAGGTTGAGGATGTGTTGAAAACCTATGTAGCCCATTGTGCCATGGAAATGTGCTGTGTGGATTTGGCAAGATCATTTTCATTTTTGGCAAACGACGGCTATTCCATTTATGCAAATAGAGAAATTGTAACTGAAAGTATGGCAAGAAGGATCAATGCTTTGATGTTGACTTGCGGATTTTATGACGAAGCAGGGGAATTCGCATTCCGGGTGGGGCTTCCCGGAAAAAGTGGTGTTGGGGGAGGAGTGGCTGCGGTGATGCCCCATAAGTTCAGCATCGCCGTTTGGAGTCCGGAACTGAATGAAAAAGGAAATTCCGTCAAGTCGATTATGGCTTTGGAGTTGTTGACGGATAAGTTGAAGTTTTCTTTGTTTTAATTTTAACCCTTCCTTCCATCATCCTTCAAAAAGCTCTGCTCTCACTTCTACTTTTCTATCGAGATCATTAGATTCCTTTCTGTTGCTTCTTATCACCTGCCCACCTGATTCAAACCTTAATCTATTTTGTTTAATCCCGAATCTATCGATAAGGATATTTCCAACATTTCTCATCCTTTCATCCGCGAGTTTAAGGTTATAGTTGACATTTCCTGTATTGTCTGCAAACCCTGTAAGCACAAGACAATACGCTTCGTTTTCTTTTATGAAATTGACAAGGTCGGTAAGTTTCTTGATTTCTTCCTCCTGAGGAAATCTTTGGTTTACCTGAAAGTAAACCGCTTGTTTTGATTTAAGGATATTTACAACCGGTTCACTTTCCAGATAGACAGTGTCCCTGATGATCACTTCTTGAATTATGGGGTCTATCGTTTCAAGTGTTGTTATGGGTTTTTGCCTTACATCCGTCATTTCAGCAGAAATGTTGGTTCCCAAGATGGTGGAGGTAAGGGCCAAGGATATATTTTCCAATTCTTTTTGATTGAGAGGAAGTGATTCAGTTGCCGCCTTTTCAACCATGACTGTTGAATCCTGAGAAATCGGTTCCGATTCTTCTTGGTCATTGTCAGATAATACAGCAGCTGTAGCGGCAATACCCCCTGCGGCTGCAAAAGGCCACCACCACTTTCTCTTTTCGGATTCATTAACAGTTTTTTGTTCCTTAATTATAGTCTGTTGGTTGGTAGTGGGTGTCGTTTGGGTTCTTTTGGTTTGCGGCTGTGGTTGTTGGGTACTTTCAAGTAGCAACCTATCCCTTTCACTCCTCAGATAGCGATTTTCTTCTTCAAGCTTTGCCATTGCTTCTGGTTTCTGTGCCATTCTTTCTGTCTCTGTACTTAAAGAGAGTTGGGATTCCTGTATCCTGTTCTGTTCGGGTTGTAAAATAGGGGCTTCTGATTTTTCAGTTATTTCAGTGACCTGTTGGGCAATAGCAAGTTCAATTATTTCTTTTTTATCTGGTTCCGGTTGGTCTGCCGATGAGGTTACTTTGGTCTGTTCAAAAGAAGAATCGGAAACAAATGACTCTTTTTCAAAAGTAAGGCTGTCCAATCTTGGAACAATAAGAATCCTCTGCTCGAGTCTATAATCTCTTTTTAGTCTGGAAATACTATCTATTTCCATCTTCAGTTCTTTTTCTCTTCTTCCTATACTGTCAATACTATATCGTAAGTCAAATCTGTTTTTCTCAGTAGACAGGATCAGCTTTTCTTTTTCTTCAGGAGCCAGTGTTTGATTAGCTCTTAGCATGTCAAACTGTTGGTCAAAATTTCTTCTGAGTTCCAGCAAAGATTTCTGTCTGACCTGGCCATTGATTATTTTGTTTTCCCTTTGTTGGATTTCCTGGTCCCAAGCAAGTATTCTCGTGGCATACCTTAGGCTATCGAGCTTTTCCGTTTCTGCGAGTTGGATGTTATAGGTGTAATTGAATGTATTCCCTTGTTTTTCCAATGGGATACTGTCGGTAGCTGTTTTCTGGATTTCAAGTGTGGGTGCAGCCTGCTTTTTACTGTACTCCGGATAATAGGTACTTAACCGTGGTGCCGAAAAAGTTTTCTTGCTTGCACCAAGGTTATATTTGATACCCACTCCATGGTAAATGATCCAATCGTTTGAACTATCTTGATTTCCCCTGTAGGGGTTTTGTTGATCTACAGCATTGGTTCCAGGCTTGGCAGCATAGGCCTGAAAGTCGTTTTCATAAAAAGTCCTGTATTTGCCGCTAACATCATCAAGATAATCGGTGAAAGTATAAAGAAAATCGGATTGAGCGAAGACTTCAAACCTGTTTCCCAGCCTAATTCTGAAACCTAATCCCATATTGGTATAAAAAGCCCCCAGTTCATATCCATTAATAAGTTCTGTCCTGACTGAATGGAGGTCTGTTTCATAAATACCGTTATGGATTATATTGGTAGAACTGTAATCGTACCTAAGCCCATCGATATCTAAGAGATCGCCGGAAACTTCAAAGTTGATCAATCCAAACCCTAGTGTAAAATAGGGAGCAATCCAGGATTTCGATGGGAGGAGGATGTCGTTGTCTGCTTTAAAGACAAATGATAGCCCCATATCTCTTGTATGGTTACTAAAATTCAATCCCCTTTCAAAATTCGGGTTTTCAAGCATCAGAGAACCATCCCTGCGAAGGTATCGATCGCTCATCGCAAAATGATACTCTCCATAAGAAAACATCAGTCCTATTGAAGCACCCAATTGCTTTTCAACTGATACCTTGAATGAAGGTTTGTCAAAATAGTTTTCATTGAAATATAACAGGTGATGAATGGCGTCCCAGTTTGAAATACCTCGGATAGTATAGGGAGAAAGATCTCCATAATAATTGCTATAACCACCACTAAACCCTAGACGCCATTGAAAATCCTTTTGTTGCGCATTGGATTCAAATGTAATTGCCAATAGCAGAGAACTTAAAATAAGGTACAGCTTTTTCATGGCTTACCTCCTGTTGTTAAGTCCCATCCAAATATTAAATTCAAGACTTATGCCTGCAAATGGTTGTATATAGTGCTGGCTAACTCCTGCGCTGTTATCCATATTGAGGGAAACAGCTCCAATATTGAACCTAAAAACTCTGAATACTTTATAGCCCAGACCTGCATAGATAGGAAGGCCTATGATTTGTCCTTCAATTTTATCGCCTTGGGAGGACTCGAAATTCTGCAGAAAAACTCCTGTGGAAAAGGAGGCATTTCCCAGTAACTTGGCAAATGTTTTATTTCCCAATGGGAGTGAAAGCCCGGCATAAGGCCCGTGCAGATATTCTGTGGAAGCTAAGCTTTGCTTGATGGGAATGGTACCATAGCCAAAATTAAGTGGCAAAGTGCCCGGTTTTTTTTCGGTAGGATAGTTGGATACCGTTCTGATATCTACCAAACTCAAAAGGCTGTTATCCAAGTATTGATCAGATTCATTTTGGACAACTTCAATCAATTCACTGATATATTGAGCTGCATAAGCTGCTTTTTCGTTGTCTTCCTTGTTTTTTCCTAAAATGTTAAATCTTGCCTTATTCAACTTTAACCTATCTTTCTGTTCCAGCTTTTGTCTTACTATTTCACTGAACCCTTTGAAATCTCTACCCAAGAAATGTTTGTAATCTTCTAAAGCATCTTTAACAATTTGGTTCATTTGGGTGATCAGAACCTGGTTGGAATTATTTGTTTTGATTCCTCCTCCGGTCACTTCCAGATTTGCCCGGATATAGGAATCCAGGTTTTTGTTGATGGAGGATTTGATAGATTCCATTTGTTCTTTTTCAGCTCTTTTGTAAAAAAAAAGCTCTAAATCGTATGCTTCATTGCTTCGCAAAGGGTTGGAAACAAAAATCTCATATTGGGAAACCTCAAAGTCAAATGCCCTTTTCCAAGAATACGCTTCACCTCTTTTCGAATTCTTCCCGCTGCGGTTTAAAACAACAGACACCATCTCAATGTCTTTGGGAAGGATTCCCCTGATAAAAAACGGTTCTTCAGAAGGCAAAGGATTGTTGCTGTTGACTTCATTATTGACCACATTATAATTAACAGTTTTGATTTGTGCTTTTAATGTTTGGACAGTGAAAAACCCCAGAAATATCAATAGAATACTTTTCATAAATATTGGATAAGCGTTTGTTTATTTTTTTATATTAATGTTACCTGTAATCAATAAGAGGATGAGTGAATTATACCTTAAGTATTAAAATCTTGGATTTGCATGTTTACCTGGAAATGATTTTGCAAAGTTTAATCAAATCCTTAATAACTGTTAGATTTTTTGTGATTTTGATTATTGAAATATTTGCTTTCTAAGCATTTAATCTCGTTGTTTTTTCAATTTAAATTGTGAATTATGACTAATGGCAATTTATTAAAAATAGGAATAACTTATGTATCTATAAAAAATATTAATGGGGTATTATGTTGATTTGAACCTACCAGTCTTTTCCTCCATGGTCACATCATATCCTTTTCTGATCTGCATTCTATAATACACCAAAATCTCCTCTGCCCCTTTTTCCAATACTGCCTCTTGGGCTTGGAGTGCTATTGCCATCAGTTCATCCTGGGGACCTTCCATTACAGTTTCAAAAGGTGTTACTTCATAGTGTACGCCTGATTTTTGGATGACTTCTATTGCCTTATCGACAAGGGAATAGGCATCAATGTTTTTGCTTTTTGGAACAATCTGAATTCCAAGGTTGATGGTGTTTTTTAGGGTGGACATGAGGTATGAGTTAGGGAGATGTTTTGATTTTAGAAACAAGAGTTAAAAGGCGAGATTCAGGGCAAATCTACATAAATCCCAATAGCTACAGTAATTTAATTCTAAAATCCAAAATCAAAATCTAAGATTTAAACTCTTGAGCTTCCCAACTCAATCCAAATAAGGCTTCACG
>CAZLJT010000243.1:0-5623 GCA_964559905.1 uncultured Aquiflexum sp. | reverse complement strand
TTTTTCCCAAACCGATCAGGTGTTTGGTTTTATTGTTGGGATAGGAGATACTTTTGATATAGGGAAAAAGTTCATCAAAATCTGCAGCTGCCAAATGGGCTGGTGTAGGAAAATTTTCAAAAATCGCAGGAGTGGACATGTTGACTCTTTTGTCGGTACATTGGGCACTCAACACCACTGCTACCAACAGCTGAAAAGGAGACTCATATTGCAGTTCCGTTTCAGCGATGGGCATATTGTTGGAAAAATGATCTATGAAGGCGGCGTATCTTTCTTTTTTGAGCATTGTTTTTGGTTTGAAAATGACAGATGACCGATGTCGGATGACCGATGCTTCGCTACTTTCTATTTTTATCCTTGGATTTGATTTTATCTAAACCACTGTTTTAAGTTTGGCAAATTATATATTGTAAACCAAACCTCCATTTCTTTTTATATAATCACTTTAAACAAATCCAAGAGATGTTTAAATTTCAATTCTTGCCAACATCGGTCATCGGTCATCCGACTTCCGTCCCATTTGAACTGCGATTGAACCTTACTGAAAATAAAGCAGGAAACCATACATACAACAACAAGTAACCCTAACTTTCGTTGGTTTACAAAGAAAATAAATTTTATGATGGATAAGTTTTACAGATTGAAAATTAAGGCAGGTCTTTTATTTGGAATAGCACTTTTATTTTTGTCCTGCAGCGAAGATGTCGAACCAGGGTTAGATGCCAATGTGGCTATTGACTTAATTGATGTTAAATACAGTCAAGAACGCCCAGATCAACTGATGGACGTATATTTACCAGCCAATAGAAATTCCAATACCACAAAGGTATTTGTGTGGGTACATGGTGGGGGATGGGTAGATGGCAATAAGTCTGATTTTAAGGCTTTTAAACCATGGTTGGAAGAAATACAGGAGGATTATGCTTATGTGGCCATCAATTACAGTTTGTTCAATATTGCCACAGGAGGAAATAAATTCCCAACACAAGAGGAAGATATAAAAAAAGCCCTAGACTTTATCAAATCGCAACTTTCTACTTGGAATGTTTCAGATGAGGTGATTTTGGCGGGTGGAAGCGCAGGCGGGCATTTGGTTTTGCTGCAAAGCTATAAAAACAATGAGGATAATTTAGTAAAAGCCACCGTTGCTTTTTTCCCACCTACGGATTTGTCCTCGTTTTATGATTTTAATTTATTTTCTAGATTGTTGCTGGAAAATCTATTGGGAGGAAATCCTACCAACAGGCAGGAGGATTATTTCAATAGTAGCCCACTCAATTTTGTTCAATCACAAAGTGTGCCCACGGTACTTTTTCATGGAGATATGGACGATGTGGTGCCTATCTCTCAAAGTAAAATTCTGGAACAAGAACTGATTGCCAATAATGTCCCGCACTTGGCAGAGTATGTTATCGGGCAGGGACATGGCTTCAGCGCTCAAACCAACAGGGATCTTTTGGCTAAGATGCAGGTGTTTTTGGATGGGGTATTGGAGTAATATTGATGTGAATCCAATTATCTTTGAATCAGGTGGACGCTTTTTATAAAACTAAGAAATGTCGGAATTCTTCAACATAAACGATCTTGAATTAACGGGAATAATTTTTATTCTGATTATTTCAGCATTGGTTATTTCTATTGCAGGGACCTATCTGGCCAAATTCGCCGATCAAATTGCAGACATTACCAAGCTTGGGGAAGCATTGGTTGGGGCGGTGTTATTGGGGGCAGTTACTTCCCTTGCCGGAGTGGTCACTTCTCTTTCCGCAGCACTACAAGGATATGCTGACCTTGCCATAAGCAATGCCATAGGTGGCATAGCAGTACAGACTTTCTTCCTTGCTATTGCCGACATGACCTATAGGAAAGCAAATCTGGAACATGCCTCTGCCTCTTTGGCTAATCTCATGTACAGTGTTTTGTTGATAGGTTTATTGACAACACTTTTAATGATGTCACAGATGCCGGAAGTGACTTTCCAGGGTTTTCATCCGGGTTCGCCCATCATAATAATAACCTATGTGGCAGGCTTATGGATGGTTTCAAAATCTTCAAAAAAGCCTATGTGGAGCCCAACGCGCACGATGGAAACGGTGACCGATGTACCCGCAAAAGACCTCCACAAAATAAATTTGACAAAGCTTTGGTTAGGATTTACTGTAACAGCGATCTTAGTTATTGTTGCCGGATATTTCGTAGGAGAAGCTGGTATTGCCATCAGTGAAAGGACTCGGCTCTCAGAAACATTTGTTGGAGGTTTATTTACAGCAGTGGCGACTTCCCTGCCTGAATTGATTGTGTCTATCAGTGCAGTAAAAAGAGGCTCTTTGACCATGGCAGTAAGCAATATTGTTGGCGGGAATTCATTTGAAGTTATTGTGGTGGCTATAGCAGATTTTTTTTATAAGGGATCAATTCTTCACGCCGCTACCTCTGCGGATTCCTATATAATTACCCTGACTATTTTATTGATGTCAGTCTTATTAATGGGTTTGCTATATAGAGAAAAACAGGGAATTGGTAAAATTGGCTGGGAAAGTTTGGGTATAATAATTATATTTATAGTTGGATATATGATTTTATATTTCAGTGGGTGATCCTGTTAAAGTGAGACTTATATGTAAAGATCTTGACCATCACACAGGTATTACCATGCTGATTTTTATAATAGGGTGCATTGTTGGCAAATGATTTGTTTGACCATCATAGCTTAATGCAATTTAAAAAACCTGGAGATGTTATTTCGACACAAAATAAAATTCGGGAGCAATTAGGCTACTGGAAAAATTTTACACCATTCTGAGGGTTTTTAGGAAATCGAATAAGGCATGCCAAGATGTAAAAAGTACTATTTAATGAGATTTTAAAATTTAATATCATTTAAATGAAATTCCAGATGCAGAACAGTAGGGTTAAAAATATAAATAAGGAAATCCTCTCAGATAATTGGTATCTTTTGGAAAAGGTAACTTATGATATTCATTTAAATAATGGTACCTGGGAAACCCAAACCAGAGAAGTCTATGACCGAGGAAACGGTGCTACTATTCTTCTTTATAATAGGTCAAAAAAAACAGTAATCCTGACCAGGCAATTTCGTCTTCCGACATATCTGAATAAAAATCAAACTGGATTTTTGATAGAAGCATGTGCAGGTTTGCTGGATCAGGACAGTCCAGAGGATCGTATTATAAAGGAAACCGAAGAAGAAACCGGCTATCAAGTCAAAGATGTTCATAAAATATTTGAAGCTTATATGTCTCCGGGATCAGTAACGGAAATATTACATTTTTTCATCGCTGAATATTCAGAAGAGATGAAGATTAGTTCTGGTGGAGGTGTACCAGAAGAACAGGAAAACATTGAAGTATTGGAATTATCATTTCAAACCGCCATCGAAATGATAAAAGCCGGCGAAATTAAAGACGCGAAGACAATCATGCTGCTACAGCATCTCAAGATTGAAAATGTAATGGAGGTTTAAATTTGTTTTGAAATCCTTAAATTTTTTATGCAATCTCCCTTTTAAAAAAAATAATATAGGAAAATAGCATTTCTCATTTTAGCGAATTTAGTCTTGATTTCGTTATCGGTTTTTACCTAACAGGAAGAGGGGAAACACTTATTTATCCTATCAGGTCAATCAAATACTCCTTTTGATTGGGTTGATACGGATGTTTTGAATGACGAAGTAAACAGAGAAGGGCAAAAAATAGAAAACGATTTACATATGTCAGCACAAGGATATGTGATTTTGGGTAAGCGTTTTGCGGAAAAAAGTATTGAGTTAATAAAAAAACCTGAAAGCAATTAAGCTTTCAGGTTACCATTTCGTCTGATTCTATCAAACTTTTTCGAGTCCTGTAGATTTGGCCCGCCGTAGGATGGCCTTTACTACTTTTTCCGAAGGTTCTAGAATGAGTTGGTCCAATTGTCCGATAGTGCTCAGCATCTCTAAATAGTCTTGCATCAAGGTATCATTACCGCGCAAGGCCTGCACAAACAGCTCATTCTCACCCTCGCTCATTTCCTGATAGATATATCTAAGCAGGTCATTTGGGGTAAAAGATTTTGTCATAGGCAACGTTTAATTGTTTCAATTTTTTCCTCATGTTTATCAAAGCGTATCGCATTCTTCCCAAAGCAGTATTGATACTTACTCCGGTCTGTTCTGCAATTTCCTGAAAACTCAAATCCATGTAATGTCTCATGATGAGCACCTGTTTCTGGGTTTCGGGTAGCTCATCAACAAGCTTCCTGACCAAGTCAACAGTATCTTCTTTTACCTTGAGATCTTCGATATTTTCTTCTGCGAATCTCAATGTGTTGAAAATATTGGCACCATCCTCCATGACAATAGTGGGATAGCGTTTGCATTTTCTGAAATAATCGATGGCTAAATTGTGCGCTATGCGCATCAACCATGGCTGAAATTTACCCTCTTCGTTATAGCCGTCAGAACTTAAAGTCTGTACTACTTTTACAAATACATCTTGAAGTAAATCCTCAGCTACTCCTTGATCTTTTACGATCAGATAAATGGTGGTGTAAACTCTGGGACTGTATTTGTTTACTAACTTTTCAAATGCTGCTTCACTTCCGCTTCTATACTGTGCGATCAGTTCGGCATCTTTAGGGATTAACCTATTGCTCATACAAATTGACTTTTTTAATAACGTAGAGGTTTATGCCATAGTATATCTGTGAGGGTGAAACATTTTAAAGATTGCTATCAAATGTAAAAATTCAATAACATTCATGCAATAGAAACTGTATTTTTTTTGAAAAAGAAATTAATTAAAAAAAGTCAAAATAGAATATTTTGTACTTTACAATAAAAAAACTGAAATTTAATTTGGAAGGAAAGGGTTCTTTTGACAGAATAAAAAATTTTAATTTTGTCTCTAGAACGGATAAACTCCTGTTTTTATTATAGAGTTGTCTAAATCCAAAATTTTTTATAGGAAATTTATTTCGGTAAATAAGTTGAATAAGCTTTGGGTGAAAAGCTGATGTAAGTCTTGCGTTTTTATTAACTTCGTTTTTCAATACTAATAAAAATTATGGAACTAAGCGGAAAAATAGTACAAATCTTGCCGGAACAAGGTGGAACTTCAGCAAAAGGCAGCTGGAGGAAAAGAGATTATATTTTGGAATTACCCGGGACTTTCCCAAAAAAGGTATGTCTGACTGTCTGGGGTGATAATATTGATCAATTCAATATGAATATGGGTGATGAAGTCACGGCCTCTGTAGATATTGAAAGCCGTGAATATAATGGGAGATGGTATACCGATGTCAAAGCCTGGAAAGTTGAAAAAGGGAATCAGCCAAAGAGTAATCCAAAATTGGGCATAAGCTCGGTCCCTGATGTAACTACTTTTTCTGATGAAAGCGGAGATGACATTCTGCCGTTTTAAAGGGCAATAATTTATTTTGATTTCAGGATGTGCCTCATTTTGTAAAAATTGTGGCACTTTCCTAAAATAATATGATTTTCACGAATTAATTATTGAAGCTATGTGGGATGATTTTGATGATGATAGCTGGGATGAAAGTGATGAAGAGGAAGTCCGAAGAGAAAATGAAAGGATCGATAAGCATCCTTTGATGAAAAAAGGAA
>CAZLJT010000242.1:0-5625 GCA_964559905.1 uncultured Aquiflexum sp. | reverse complement strand
ATTGGCAGGATAATGATATGATCAAAAAGCTGGGACTTCTGGATGATATTTCTGGTGAAGTAGGTGAGGGCCGAATGCCTATGGGTATTTACACTCTGATGCATCCTTCAGCCAAGCTGACTGATGTACAGCGCGAGCTGATTGTCGCCTGGGCTGAAGAAGCGATGGATTTGGTGTTAGAGGAGGAGGAGGAATGGGGGGATGATGAAAAGGAAATGGAAGGATAGGCTTAATTCCAACCTGGTATTATTCGTCCTTAATTTTATTGAATGATTAGAATTGAAAAGCAAAATAAGACGGGCATCATTTCTTGATCCTCGGGAGATGCCCCGAATCCCGATGAGTTTTACTACGCATGACTGCAGGTCTGGTTATGTTTTTGGTAGTAATTAAAATCTGGCATTTACAGAAAGGAAATGAAAATCGGTTTCACGCAAGAGACCCAGCGAATACGCAAAGGTCGCAACGAGAAACATTTATTTGTTATTGATAGAAATCTGAATATACAACCCACCTTTAATTTTTGGATAGCCAATTATTTTGGTGATTGGGTGGAAATGGAGAATTAAATTTTCAATAAAACCAAATATGAAATTGTCTAAAACCTAATTCTTTTATTCTAAATTGTATGGACTATTAAAATATGGGGTTTAAAAACAGATTTAATTCAAAAGTTACTCAATGAAAATTATTAAGACTCCTTGGAAAAAGGATTTGATGGAGTTGGTTTCTCAATCAAAACAATCTATAAAAATCTCCTCTCCCTTTGTAAAAGAAAAAGTCTGTAATGAATTATTATCTTTTAAGAACACGAACACAAAACTAGAACTTATCACTTCTTTTAAGTTAATGAATATTTATTCAGGTTCTATTGATTTAAATGCTCTAGAAAATATAATTAATGACAAAGGAATAGTGAAAAACTTTCCTAAACTTCATTCAAAAATCTACCTTTTTGACGATAAAAAAGTAGTTATAACGTCAGGAAACTTGACAAATGGTGGACTGATAAATAACTATGAGTATGGTATTTTTACTACTAATTCAGAAATAGTATCAAAAGTTGTAAGTGACTTTTCATCAATATCAAAAAATGAAAATATAGGAGTTGTAAAACTGACTGATATAGAAGCTGTTCGCAAAATTTTGGCAAAAATACCTCCATCAGAATCCATAAAAATACCCAATTTCAAATTCGATTCTCCTGAGGAAAACTACGATATAATTGAGATTAAAGAAGAGGTCTTAACTTCGACACTCACTGGCTGGAAGTTAGAAATTTTCAAATGCATTCAATCTATCCCAAACCAAATATTTTATTTAAATGAGGTCACTAAATTTGAGCGTCACTTGAAGGAGATTTTCCCTTTGAATCAAAATATACCAGCTAAAATCAGGCAACAGCTCCAGTATTTAAGAGATTTGGGTTTGATAGAATTTCTAGGAAATGGTCAGTACAAAAAACTATGGAAATGAAAAAAAAATATATCATTCTTACTCCAGAGGGAACGACTATCGCTCCGAATTCAAATATTGAGGTAAACAACCTGCAGGTATTGGGAATTATAGAAGATGTTGATTCAGAAAATGAGGCCATTGTAAAACTTCTCAGGGAAAATGACTGGATTATTGATGGAGAATTTAATGTAACTGAATTTATAATCTATCAATTATTTTAACCTGATAATTTTTCCTTGAATTCCTGATTTTTCCAACGTCATTGCATTTTCTGCACCATAGGCTATGAATATACTTGGAGCGCCTGGAGTTCCCATTTGTTTGCCTTCGATATTGTAAAATTTAATACGTCCCTTTACAAATAATACAGCATCGGCATCATCCCAAATATGATTGAAGAATAATTTGGTTTCTGTTCGGGCAAATATCAAGGCAATCCCATTTCCATGGAGTTTCAATTTTTCTATCCATTTTTCCATACCTTTGCCATAAGGTGGATTCAGGAATACACGTCCAAACCATTCTTTGATCAGGCCATTATCTTTTATAGTAAAATTGTGGACAGCATGAATAAAAGGAGGTGATATTGGAGTACAAGGGTCAAGATCAAATTTTCCTAAACTCTTTACCAATTCGGGTGGTGTCAACCACTCTACTGTTGTCTTTTCTGATCTTTCAAACGATACATCCATGATTTTAAACTTTGCGCAAAGATTGGATCGATTTTTTAATTTAAAAAATATAAATAGATCAAAATCAATACATTACATACAATGAGTATCATTTTTTTGAATCTGACGACTTAAAATTTACCCTCAATCCCAAAAAACTTTTTGACAAATCAGATGAGAGAAACAATAAATTGCTTCAACAATTTTTACCTGCAATGACAACCTGGGAAAGGATAGTTCAATTAAAGGAAAAGTCGACTTCTATTGGTTAGTTTTCAAGAATATTTAAATCAAAAAATACCGAAACATTATCATTCTGACTTATTATCGTAGCAATACTTTAGGCTAATATTTTGTTGCAAATCCATTTATCCATGGTATTCCTATGTGGCGCCATCTTCATGGCTTGTTGCCAAAGATGTCAGAGAAGGCCGCGAAGAGCTTAATTTTTCTACTTGGCAGGAAAATGATATGGTGAAAAAACTGGGTTTCCTTGATGATATTTCCTCCGAAGTTGGCGAGGGCCGTATGCCCATGGAGATTTACACCTTTATGCATCCCTCAGCCAAATTGACAGATGAACAGCGTGACCTGATTGTCACTTGGGCTGAGGACACCATGGATGTAGTGGTGGAAGAGGAGGAGGATGAGGAGGGGTGAAATCTTTTACGCAATCTTCAACTTCAACTCCCCTTTCCTCTTGATGATTTTCAGTTCAAAATGCTGGTTGATAAAAAACTTGCAGTGGTTCTCGGCCCATTCTGCCCTGCTTTCTGTATCATAAAGCAAAGTCATTCTGAGCATGGTTTTGACATATTGCTCATGATAGCCCAATTCATGTATCCATTTAATCAACTGTGCAGACCAGTCTTCCTGGAATTTTTCAAAATGGGTGCGCCCATCAAAAAGTAACTCCAATTGATTGTCTCTATTTTTAAAACGGTAGATGCCACAAAGTTGACGGTAAATGATTCTAAGCCGGTCTTTTGGATAGTCATAGCTATCCAAGATGGTGGCAAAGGTCTCATCCATCAGCATCAATGGATTGTACAACTGGGTATAGGATTTTTTAAGTTCAAAAACCATGGTGTCCAAAAGGCTTTCTTCCAAAACTGATTGGGCCTGACGGAGTATGTAGTTTTTGTCTAGGGGGAATAATTTCTGAATCATCTGACAATCAAATCTTTCGCAAATTAGGTTTTTGCTTTCAATTATTAAAGATTTTATTTTGAAAAAATGGTTTCTATAGCATTTTGAATCAGATCATTTTCAAAACCCCTGCCCATCAGGTATTGGTGGATCTTGTATCTTTTTTTGAAATCATCTGATTCCTTTAGCAGACCTGCTTTTTTTTCAACCAAATGTAAAAGGGTGTCCCAATATTCCGCCTCGTCTATTTCCTTCATTCCTGATTTGATACAATTGGGACTGATTTGTCTAAACTTCAATTCCTGTAAGATTTTATTTCTGCCCCATTTTTTGATCCGGAATTTGCCTCTTACAAAGGCCTGGGCAAACCTTTCCTCATTCAGAAAACCTTCATTGATCATGTAAGCAATCAACTCCTCCGCATCCTCTCCATAGATTCCTCGTTCATGCAGTTTGTCCCTTACCTCCTGTTGGTACCGTTCCTGATAGGCACAAAAAGAAGCGATCCTGACCTTAGCCTCAGCCAAAGACCAATACTTTTTGGGCTGATCGGGGTTATATTCTTTTCGTGGGTAGGACATTTTGTGTAATTTTAGCCCAAAGTAACTTTAAGTGTTATTTTTTTCAAATTTTAAACTCAAACCATTCAACACCATGCGCAAAAAAATTGTAGCCGGAAACTGGAAAATGAACCTCAATTTCGAAGAAGGCCAAAAGCTGACCTCAGAAATCGTCAATATGCTGAAGGATGAAAACATCAAAGATGTCATCACCGTCCTCAATCCTCCTTTTGTACATCTCTATCCGGTCAAAAAACTAATTGGGGATACCCCCAATCTTTTTCTAGGTTCCCAGAATTGTTCCGACAAAGCTTCTGGTGCCTATACCGGAGAAACCTCAGCTTCCATGTTGGCATCTTTTGGAGCAACTTACGTGATTATCGGACACAGCGAAAGAAGGGAATACTTCAAAGAGTCCAATCAATTATTGACCGAAAAAACCAAGCAGGCTTTGGCCAATGGCCTGACCCCGATCTTCTGCTGTGGTGAACCCTTGGAAATCCGTGAAGCTGGTACTCATGAAGAATACGTTAAACAGCAATTAACAGAAAGTCTTTTTGGATTTTCACCTGAGGAAATGTCCAAAATCGTCATTGCTTACGAACCCATTTGGGCCATCGGAACCGGTAGGACAGCATCTTCCGATCAGGCACAGGAAATGCATGCGGCATTGAGAAATCATTTTGCCGGCAAATACGGGCATGAATTGGCGGATAATATTTCCATTCTATACGGAGGAAGTGCTAATCCTGGAAATGCCAAAGACCTGTTTTCCAAGCCTGACGTGGATGGAGGACTGATTGGTGGAGCCTCCTTGAAATCCAGGGATTTTGTGGAGATTGTGAAATCGTTTTAAATGCTCGATATCAGATGACCGATGACCGATGTAAGATCCCGTTCTTGGTAACTAGCTAACATTGACAAAGTAAGATGATACAATTTGACTAAGAACTGAACATGGCTTATCCTTGTCACTTCGATCCCGATAGCTATTGGGAGAGAAGTCTAATCCCGTTTAAGGTTTACTACACTTTGTCATCTCTTTTCTGTATGATTTTGGGAAAAAATTAGGACTTAAGAAGAAGAAAAATACCCATGCAATACCTGGAATTCAAATTTTCCTGCAAGGAACCATTCCGTGAAATTCTCATAGCCGAACTCGCTGAGGTCGGTTATGATTCTTTTTTGGAGACAGATGAAGGTTTTGATGCCTACATTCAGGAAGACCTGTTTGATAGAAATTCATTTCAGCAAGTCATCGACCAATATCATGAAGCAGCTTCCATTCAGGTGACTGAAGGCAAGATGCCAAAAGTCAATTGGAATGAAGAGTGGGAAAAAAACTATGACCCCATCGAGGTAGGTGATCAGGTTTATGTGAGGGCTTCTTTCCATCAGCCAAGACCTGAGTTCAAATATGAAATCCTGATCAATCCCAAAATGTCATTTGGCACAGGCCATCATGCCACTACCTTCCTGATGCTTTCCCGCCAACTGACCATTGACCATGCAGGTAAAAGGGTCTTGGATATCGGTTCCGGGACAGGAATTTTGGCCATTATGGCGCATCAGTTAGGAGCAAGGGAAATAGAAGCCTTTGATATAGACGAATGGTGTGTCGAAAACGGTAATGAAAACTTCGAACTGAATGGGATGAACAAAGTCAGGATGGGAATGGGTACTGTTCGGGAAGTGAAACCCGAATGCGAATTTGACATCGTTTTGGCCAATATCAATAAGAATGTGCTTTTAGACGAAATGGAGGTTTATGCCACTTTGGTCAAAAC
>CAZLJT010000241.1:0-5628 GCA_964559905.1 uncultured Aquiflexum sp. | reverse complement strand
GGTCTTTTTCTATGGTTTCGAATGGGGTGTTCCAAGGCACTTCCTGGATATTGACTGCTATCCTCTTGTTGCCTTTTCCTTTGGCTTCATGGATTACAATAGAACCGCCACCGGTACCGTTGTTGCCGAGGATAGTAGCATCTTCAGTGTTTTCATCACTTCCCATTTTGTTGTCATAAATAATGGCACCTGAAGTTGTGGATATTTTGATTCTGAACGCATCCGGGTTGGATTGTCCATTCCAATTCCCATCAATGGCAACCACTACAAACTTGAATCCTGACTGTCCGTTGATGGTACCTGTTCCACGATAGGTTGCTTTTTTACCGGAAATCACCAGAGAACCTGATTCATGCATGGTGGACTTGAAGTTCAGGCTACCGGCATGGAACTGGAATTCAGTATTTCCATCTACTTGACTTGATCCTTTCTTATATCTGGAAACAAATCCAAAGTTGGCTTTGCCTACTAAAGAAGGATCTTCCGCATAAGCACCTTCAGGAGAATTGATCCATCCACCACCGGTCACAAAGCTACCACTTGCATCATACACAGGGATATAAGCTGTTGAAGTCGCACATCCGCTACCAACGGTTGCCGTAACTTTGTACACACCTACAGTTCCTAAATTTCCGGTAGTTGCTGTGGCTACACCAGAAGCATTGGTCAATACTGTATTTGTGTAAACAATTGTATTGGCTTCATTCGTTACCTCAAAAGTCACACTGACTCCTGCCACATTTGGAGTAACCGTGGCTATTAGGTTAGCTGCCTGACCCATTGGTACCGGAGTACTGCTGGCAGAGGCGTCGATGGATGCGCTTTCTACAGTTATGATTTGTGTGAACTCAATACTTTGATTACTACTTGGATCCGTAGCTATCCAAGTGTTGGTATAACTACCTGCACCTCCCGGAGCTCCTGATGGAACAAATACTCCTGATGTTTTGGAAAGTGTATATCCACAGTTGTCAACAGCAATCGGTTCCAAGGCCTGAGCATCAGCAAGGAGTTGATTTTGGCCACAGACTATTGATCTGTCCAAGGAATTAATTGGAGTAGTCCAAACAGGAATAGTGTTGTCCTCTACCGTGACAGTAGCCGTGGCGGTGCTTTCATTTCCGTTGTTGTCGGTGACCGTCAATGTGACCGTGTTCGGGCCAACATTGGAACAGTCGAAGGTAGTGATGTCCAAGACAAGACTTGCAATACCGCAGGCATCGTTCGAGCCGTCGTCTATCATGCCAGCCGTGATGGTCGCATTTCCGTTCGCATCAAGCTGAACGGTGATGTCCTGGGCGATCGCAACAGGATCAACATTGTCCTCTACCGTGACAGTAGCTGTAGCGGTGCTTTCATTTCCGTTGTTGTCGGTGACCGTCAATGTGACCGTGTTCGGGCCAACATTGGAACAGTCGAAGGTAGTGATGTCCAAGACCAGACTTGCAATACCGCAGGCATCGTTGGAGCCGTCGTCGATCATGGCAGACGTGATGGCTGCATTTCCGTTCGCATCAAGCTGCACCGTGATGTCCTGGGTGATCGCAACCGGATCAACATTGTCCTCTACCGTGACAGTCTGGGTGACTGCTGTAGCGGCATTGCCGTTCACATCGCTGACATTCCAGGTGATGGTCGTGATGCCTACAAGATATGGATCGGTCAATGGCAATCCATCACTTCTAACCCCTGCCGGAGCGCCCACGGAACAGTTGTCGGCAGCAGTCGCGATAACGGCAACCACAGCAGAACATGCACCCGGATCCACATTTACATCTTTATTGCCATTGGTGGTGATCACTGGCTTCTGGGCATCGGTTACAGTTACTGTAAAAGTTTTGCTATCATTACCACAAGCGTTGGTAGCTGTTGCTGTGACACTTGTTAAGCCAACTGGAAAAAAATATGGTGATGTTATTTCTATGCTAGAACCTTCCACAATGATTGAATATTTAATACTGATTGGGGCTGTTCCAGTACTACTTGCTGAAAAACTTACGGGTGCCCCGCATTTATCAAATTCATTTGAAACAGCTGCTATATTAGAAACTGAAAGTAATGGACTCACACAGGCAACTGCACTATTAGCCGTATAGTGTATAATATTAGCTCGTAAATTGTTCACCTGTGGTTTAGGGCTGTGAAAATTTGGCAAAGTCATACCCCCAAATAAAACTTTACCAGAACCAATATTCTTTTCAGATAACACTATTTGCCCTGAATTTGAATTAATAATTAATGCGGTTAATCCAGTTCCAGACACAACGCCATGGCCAAAAAAACCACCGGACCAAAAAGTTCCTACTGGTCCATAGGGGCTATTAAAAATAACATGATTAGCATCTACTGCAACAGCTTGTGGGGTAAATGCGGGATATGTTAAAGTAACACCTCCAAATCCAAAATTAATATTTCCTCCTAGGTTTGGTGCTGCATTGAGAAACAACCTTCCCCCATTAGAAACCCACTGTTCTATTTTAGTTCTATTAGCTGTTAGAAATGAGTTCAAAGCGAGGGCAGACCCATCACTTCCTTCTAAAAATACAAATTTTGTATTTGCAACAAAGATTATATTTGGATCGGCAGTACTATATAGTGCTGTTGCCCAATTGTTATTAAATACCCTCTTCATTGCATCTTCATTAGATCCTTGATTTTGAGGTAAAATTCCCCATGGTGGTGTATCACCCCTCATGTAATATGCTGTTTGTGCATATAAACTAGCGCTGGCTAGCGTAATAAAAAACGCTAACACAACTTTTAAGTAGATTGGCTTCATATAATAATTTTTTTTTGTTATATAACCGTGGATACCCTAATGTTATGGTAATTAAATTTTGTAAACTTACTATCAGGAACACTTATAATATAATTTATTGGTATTTCCAATAAAGGATTAGTTCCATTTTGTTGACATAAACCTTCAACTTTTGCATTAGGAGATATTTCAATTTCCTTTATACCCTCGGGACTTTCAGGAATGTGAAATTCAGAAGTCCAATACTCTTCATTCCAGCTTACTTGAACCTTTTCTTCTGTTGTATTTACTAACATTAGATAAACTACACTTTTGTCACTACATATAGATATTTTGTAATGTAGTTGAACACCATCTATAGTCGAGTGTAAAACCCATTCTGGCTCAGTCAAAGTTTGACCTAATAACTCAGATGGGTTGTTAAGAAGAAAGGACAAAAACAGAAAATAAATAATTTTACTGATTTTCGAAATTTTAAATAGTGATTTCATAATTAAGAATTGAAAGTTTGATTTATTTAGTGATGGTGATATTGATTTAGGTCTTCTTCGAGATGGAGCTAACCAAAGTTTACGGCGCCTAACCTGTCCCTGTTATAAATGCGATTTCCCATGGAGCATAGTCATCTTTTTCGGTAGTAACCGTGGGCTCGCTGCCAACTTCATAATTGACCGTCTGGCATTGGTAACCACTGCCAATAGCATCAATCCGGCCATAAGGTAGACCGTCAAAAGATGTAAATTCTCCGGCGATAAGAATTTTTCCATCTTCTAGGAAAGAAGTGGACCTTATTAACCCATTAGGTCCAGTCAAAATTAAATTTTCATTATTTTCTAATGTATCTTCCTGAGCCCAAGAAAATAAAGGGAGTAGGAAAAGAAAAAGAAAGACAAGTTGTTTTCTCATGATTTTAATTATTTAGTTTTTAAAGTCAAATACTGGCAACATTCCCAAAAATCACTCTCTAAAAAACAGGCTGTCCAGCAGGGTATAATACCATACTCAAAAATGCACAAACATTCAATTGAAAAAAATACCGCATATGGGGTATTTTTTATATTAAGTAACAGTTTGAAGTAAATAATTTGTACTTTAATGCTGTTTATATGGTATTGATATTGGATAGAATTATGGATTTTGATGAGCGAATACCTGACTTTATACAATAAGAAATTAAGGGATTAAATAAAATGCGAGATGCGAGAGATTAGACAAAAGACTTCGGAATAAAGAAAGGCAGAAAGGTCTTTTCGAAGAAGGACCTTTAACAATAAGTTTAAAAAGGAATTGGGATTGGAGGATTGGTATAGATAAAGTCCCAAAACTTGACAAAAATTAAATTAGCAAAGAGGAATAATACTCAAAAAAGACTTCTCCTTGTTATGTCTAGTTTAAAATATTTTTTTCAAAAACATTTGGAAAAGGTATGATACTTTGGCCTATCAATTTTGGCGTCATCCTCGATTATCGGGATCGGCCAACTGGTTGTTCTTGTTGGGCGAAGGGTGAGGAAAAAGTGGCTCCCTCAGCTTTTCCTCGCCCTCCTCAATTTACAAATTCTTCATTCCATGGGCTTGAAGAGGGGTGTTTTACATTTATGCTTTTTGTAGGTTACAACATTTCGAAAATGTTCAGAACAGGAAATGACATCGGGTTCTGCGTCATTCAGAGCCGCAGCTTGCTAAGGCGAAGAATCCCCTAAGCCCCGAAAGAATCGAGACAGGCTTTCTCTTCGTTCTTCATGACGCTCCGATATTCTGTCATTGGTAAAGAGCTTTTAGAAAACTTTCATAATGCCCTTGTCCCCAACAGCGAATTGATTGCCTACCTCGAAGCATTTCACGGAATCTCTTGGGGGTAGGTCTAAAACGGCTATTTTGGCCGGAATTTTTCTTTTTAGACTGAAATCGAGGCCGATTTATTTTTTTTTTTTAACTCAATCCTTCACACACCTAATCGAGTATCCTTCCCTGGCATCAAAAGCAAATGTGTTTGACATCCGCTCATTTTGGTTATACAGAAAAATAATAAAAGGATAGCCGTTTGTGTCTGAGGAAGAGGTCCAAAAAGAAGTGTTTTCTCCGATTCCTGCAAAATGCCCAGTGGGTAACCTGAGTCCGGCCGGATAGGCTGAAAATCCAATTTCATTTGTTGCACCTATATTCGGTTGATTCCATTGGTTGATTGTCTTCATTTTACCCCCTGCGGTAGAACCCAAAAAATCCTCCAACTGATGCCATTCCCCAAAAGATGGCAGATGCCAACCCTCAGGACAAATGTCACAACAAGAGGCATTGGCATTATATAGCTTGCCGAATGGAATATCAATTTCATTCCGATTGTCATACCAGGCAAAGGCTGGGCCGGTTGCCGATTGCCATTCCTGATTGGATAATACTTCCGGAATCAGCGTTCCATCCCGTTTCCTGGTAGTTCTCAGATTTTCTGCCATCCACCATTGGTTACCGATTTTTACAGTCTTATAGACATTGCCATCAATATCTGTCAATGTGCCATATTCAGGGACTTTAAATGTTTTAGACCGCTCGCAGCCATCGGCGTCCACCACCCAAGCTGTGTACTCCCCTGCAGGCAGGTTGGTAAATTCAGTTCCTGACATGCCGTTACTCCAAGTAATGGTATATGGTGCTTTTCCATATAAAATTTCCAGTGAAACTTTATCCCCTTCAAAAAACACTTCCAACAACATGGGGCAGGAAACTTTTACCAATGAAGGATAAACCCTACTTCCAGTCCTGGTTTTATCACCGAAATAAAAATGGAGATCAAACAGTTGTTAGCTTCCGTTTAAGCTTTCAAACTGAAAGGTGACTTTTCAATCTGCATTTTCGAAGTCTGTTAACCTGACC
>CAZLJT010000240.1:0-5665 GCA_964559905.1 uncultured Aquiflexum sp. | reverse complement strand
ACTTCTTTTGAAACTATCTGTAAATGACAGACAGGAAACTGAGGGCAATAAATTGGCTCTTATATTGATTTCATTATCCGGATTTCCACAGCGGATAACAAGTTCATCCTTGTTCTGGGAAAAACATTCCAAAATTTCCAATCCCACAAATTTTTCTTCCAATTCGGGACAAAGAAATTTTAAGAAATGATAATTGAAATGCATAGCTAAAGGCTGATTTTTAATCCGTCATATGCCAGACGGATATGAGGCGGAAGTGTTTTTTCAACCTCTTTATGTGTGCCAAGTTTGTGACTGATATGTGTGAAAAAAGCCTGTTCAGGTTTGATTACCTCAACCATATCAACAGCCTCTTTTAGAGTAAAGTGGGAAAGGTGATGGGTTTGTTGGAGCGCATTCAATACAAGAACCTTGGTACCTTTTATCTTTTCCAATTCCTCTTTATCAATATATTTGGCATCTGTAATGTAGGTGAAATCCCTAAATCTAAATCCAAAAACAGGAAGTCTGTAATGCATCACTAAAATGGGAACCACATCGATGCCTTCTGCCACAAATGGGGTGTTAGTAATTTCATGGGTGATGACACGAGGTACTCCGGGATATTTGATTTCTTCAAAAATATAAGAAAACTCACGTTTGATCTGATTCAGGACTTTATGGGTCCCGTAAATGGGCATGTCTTTACCTTGGAGAAAATTATAGGATCTGATATCATCCAATCCGGCAGTATGATCTTTATGCTCGTGGGTAAATAAGATACAATCAAGGGTTTTAATATTTTCCCGCAACATCTGTTGTCTGAAATCAGGGCCTGTATCAATAACCAAACTTTTTCCCTGAATCTCAATATGGATAGAACTTCTCAATCTTTTGTCCCTGTAATCCAGCGAACTGCATACCGGACAATCACAGCCAATCACTGGTACGCCTTGTGAGGTCCCTGTTCCTAAAAATGTTACTTTCAAAGTTTCAATTCGGTTTGTTGGAGTTCTGATATCAGATCCTGTATTTTTTTATCTGAAAAATCGTTGACATTAAATCCAATCTCCTTGATAATATCAATCAGGGTGTTGATTTTGCCGTCGAGGGTATAATATTTATTGATGATCACAATTTTGTTTTCCTTCAGAATACAATAGCCTGATTTGAAATTTCCTTTTTCGTATCTCAGGATATATTCAGAAGATGCAAAAAGATTTTCCAGCTTGTCCAGAAAGTTTTTAGTGTACCTTACTGTCATACTGAAGGGGTTAAATTTATGAGAGATGTTTTCTTACTGTCGCCAGTAAATGATCATAATCAAGCGGCTTTTGGATAAAATCATCCAATCCTGCTTTTTTAAAATCATCCAAAGTGTAATTCTTGTAATTTCCGGTAATGGCTACTATAGGTATTCCAGATTTGGTTTTGTCTTCCATAGCTCTAATTGCCTTGGTGCATTCTATCCCATCCATTATTGGCATATTGATATCCATAAGAATAAGATCAAAATCTTCTGTTGTAAGTTTTTCCAGTACTTGTTTACCGTTTTTTACTGCAGTGATGTCATATTTTTCAAACATTAAAACATTCTTGGTAAGGTTGATTATCACTGAACTGTCTTCAGCTACCAGAACTTTTTTGTTTTCGGTCATGGATTTAGCAATTGAGAGGATTGGATTTTCGAACTAAATAAATCTATTAAGGTTCTCAAATATAAATATTCTTCTGAGGTATTCTCAAAATTGTGGCTTTTTATGTTTTTTTCAAACTTTTGGGAGAATTTATATATATCCATTGCACCCAGCGTTCCTGAATTTCCTTTGATGATATGCAGCTTATCACCTATTTGTTCATAATGTTTTTGGTTTATCAAAGATTCTATTTCTGAAAGTATGTGGTATGATTCTTCTATAAATTCCTGGTATACAGACTTAATATTTGAAGCATTATTGAATTTAAGCAACTGTCTCACTATTTTTTCATCGAGTGATGAATCGGTGCCAATAGTCTGACTTTTTTCATCGAACTTTTCAGGGGCCTTTAAATGCTTATCCAAGGTTTCCAACAATATTTTCGGTTTTATCGGTTTTGAAATAAAATCAATAAATCCTGCTGCTAAGAAATAATCCCTGTCACTTTCATTTGCAAAAGCAGAAACTGCTATTACAGGAGAGAATGTCAGGTTTTCATTTCTGATGATTTTCAAAGTATTTATCCCATCAAGAATCGGCATCTGAATATCCATAAGAATGAGGTCATATTCCTGTTCTTGAATTTTCTCCAAAGCCATTTTACCATTTTCTGCTGTTTCAAAATTGCATAACTGTCCGATAATGTGCTCCAGAACCTTTCGGTTAAGCGGATTATCTTCAACTATCAGTACCTTTTTGTTTATCATTTCAATTTATTGGTAATTTTGAAAATATCACGCTTTCCTCTTATTGATTTTGAAATCGAAAAATAAACATTTATTGGTAATTGCAGGCTCTACAGCTGTAGGAAAAACAGATGCCTGTCTCAAAATTGCCAAAAAGTTTCAAACTGAAATCATTTCTTCCGATAGTAGACAGTTTTACAGGGAACCACTGATCGGAACAGCCAAACCTTCAAGCGAGGATTTAGCTGCCGTTCCACATCATTTCATCAATACACTTTCAATTCATGATGATTATGATGTGAAAAAGTTTGAAAAAGACACCTTGAAATTGTTGAGTGAACTTTTTAAAAAGCATAATTTGGTTTTGATGACGGGAGGATCCGGATTGTATATAGATGCCGTTTGTTACGGATTTGATGATATTCCTGATATCGACCCTGCAATCAGAAAGGAATTGAACAGCAACTTTGAAAAAATGGGAATTGGCTTTCTCAGGGAAGAGCTTGAAAAATATGATCCCGATTATTTTGATATCGTGGACACTGATAATCCCCAAAGGTTGATTCGTGCTTTGGAAGTATATAGGGGGACAGGAAAACCGTTCAGTTCTTTTAGAAAAAAGAAAGTAAATATCCGTGATTTCAATATCATCAAAATCGGTCTGGAGAGAGAAAGAGAAGAATTATATCAGCGGATTGACCAAAGAATGGATTTGATGATCAGTCAGGGACTTTTCGAGGAGGCAGAAAGATTTTTCCCTTTTCGGGATTTAAATGCCCTGCAAACAGTGGGGTACACGGAAATATTCGGCTATCTGAAAGGGGATTATGACAAAGAAGAGGCCATAAGATTATTGAAACGGAATTCCAGAAGGTATGCCAAACGGCAGATGACCTGGTTCAAAAAATATCCTGATATACAATGGTTTCATCCTTCAGATATTCATGGGATAATACGTTTTGCAGAAAACCAATTAAGGGAATCCGAATGATTTTTTAAAAATCAAAATTTATTAGATTGGTTTATGCCCCATTAAACTGGCAACAAAACTATAGGGTTTTTGTCCGATAAGTTTATTGTATTGCGCTATGGTCAGTTTCAAAGATTGATATGGAGTTTTGGTTAAACTTTCAAATTCTTTTTGACTTTCGGTTGCAATAGATGCTTTTGTTTTTTTGTATTCAGTTTCAATAATTTTCAGCGTTTCACTTTCAAATCCTGGGGAAATTTTGGATTTGTTTCCAAACTTTTCCAAGGCCTTAAGTAAAAATTCCTGAAATTGAAGCATGGATTTTTTCTTGGATTGGATCGAAGTATGGACTACCATGATAAACAAAACCACCACAGCTGCAAGAATAAGAATTAGTGGAATATATCCCATTTTTATTTAGATGCTTAAAATTTCAATTAATTTCAAATGGTCTTGATGAATAGGCTTTGTTTTGTTGATACAATCATCAAATGGGGTATAGACAACATTGCCGTTCATTACTCCTGCCATACAGTTGGATTCTCCCGCTATCAGGCCTTCCACAGCGGCCATTCCACATCTTGATGCTAAAACTCTATCCCGGGCTGTAGGGTTTCCTCCACGTTGTATATGTCCTAAGGTAGTTACTTTAAACTCTTTGAATTCGTCCTGTATTTTGGATTTTACTGTATTCATAATTTGGTCGGCACTGCCTTCATCGTCTCCTTCAGCCACAACGATGATACTGGAAGATTTTGATTTACGCAGATTTTTCAGTGATTTGACCACTTTTTTGATATCCGTCTTAGTCTCAGGTACCATGACAAATTCCGCACCTCCACCAATGCCGCATTCCACGGCTATGTAGCCACTGTCTCTTCCCATGACTTCAACAAAGAAAATCCTATCATGTGCTGCGGCGGTATCTCTGATTTTATCAATTGCTTCGAGGGCAGTATTCACAGCAGTGTCAAAACCGATGGTAAAATCAGTTCCATAAATGTCATTATCAATTGTACCGGGACAGCCGATAACCGGTATGCCGAATTCCTCAAAGAAAATTTTGGCACCTGTGAATGTACCATCTCCACCAATCACCACCAATCCTTCAATTTCCAATTGCTTCAGTTGTTGGTAAGCTTTAAGACGGCCTTCTTTAGTCCTGAATTCTTCACTTCTTGCTGATTTAAGTATAGTCCCCCCTCTTTGAATAATATTGCTAACTGAATGGGAATGCATTCTTTTGATGCTGCCTTTGATCATGCCGTCATAACCATAGCTGATACCAAAAATCTCCAGATCCTTAAAAATTGCTGTCCTCACCACAGCTCGAATACATGCATTCATTCCGGGAGCATCTCCTCCTGAAGTCAAAACTGCTATTTTTTTCATGTTTAATAGGTCTTTCAGAGCCTAAAATTACTCATAAATTGGATGGTTTTCTGTAGCTGAAGAAAAATCTTTTGTTTTTGTGGTATGAATTTCAACCAGTTAATCCTCGAAAATATTGGTATTCAATGTACTTTTTGAAAAAAAATAATGGAAAAAGATTGGCTAGTCGTGATAATCATCGACTAGCCTTTGGATCCTGACTTAGGTAGCTTTATCGCCAAGTAATAATACTTCATCAATCTGTACCTCGGTGATATACTTCTTCTGACCATCTTTGTCATTGTAGGACCGATTGATCAGTTTTCCGCCTACCGCTATTTCAGAACCTTTATCAGTGTACTTTTCAATTACTTCAGCTGGCTGACCCCAAGCCACCACATTATGCCAAGTGGTCTCTTCGACTTTTTCTCCTTTGTTGTTTTTAAAGATTTCTTTGGTGGCCAGACTAAAAGAAGCCTTTGTCTTTCCACTTTCAAAATGTTTTACATCTGCTTTGGCACCCAATCTCCCGATCAGTTGTACCTGATTTCTCATTCTGTTCATGATAATTTTGGTTTTGGATTTTGTAAAAATTGTAATTTGCTGTTGCTGAATGGCAACGGGACAAAGTTCTGATAATAAGCATTGATTAGTCCGCTTTTATTCGTTTGTAGCCGATTGTATCCGTTTGTGAAACGGCTATTTATATGGATAGCTGTTTTCAAATCAGGGGGATTAGCGGATAAAGCGGAAGTTTTGTTTTGAAAGGGCATTGGCCGAATAATCTTTCTTTTTTTTTGGAGCTATCGGTCAGCTGTCCGGGTAGATTATCTTTCGGATTACCGTAAAAATACCCTGTTTACGGTATTTTTTGTTGTGTAAGAATTTGTTAGGTTTAAAGTATAAAAGCATAGAAACCTGTAACTAGCTGACTATATTTGATAAGTAGTGAAAGGAATTAT
>CAZLJT010000239.1:0-5716 GCA_964559905.1 uncultured Aquiflexum sp. | reverse complement strand
CATCCGATTTCAGGGTAATGGAGGTTTCTATCCCCTCACAATCAGCACATGGTGTAATTCCTTTATACACACCTTTCCAATCAAGACTGTTTTTACTGTTACTTGCCATTGATTGATTAATCTCCAAAGCCTTTTCCTGCTCCACAACTTTTTCTGAGCTGCAGGAATAAGCCATCATGACGATGATCACAGATAAAAAGACATAGTTTTTCATGAACAAATGGTTTTTATTTCTTAGTCAGAATCTCAACTAAATTACAAAATATTGTTGGACATAATAAAGAAAATTTTTAAAATAATCCCGTAATATTCCCCTCTGCATCTATATCGATGTTTTCAGCAGCAGGTCTTGAAGGAAGACCGGGCATTCTCATAATTGTTCCGGCAATCGGTATAATAAATCCTGCACCTGCTGCAATATCAAACTCCCGGATTTTAATGGTAAATCCAGTGGGCTTATTAATTAATTGGGGATCATCGGAAAGAGAATATTGGGTTTTAGCTATACAAATGGGCAATTTATCCAAGCCGATTTTGTTGAATAGCCTTATCTGTTGTTTGGCTTTTACAGAATATTCTACCTCTGCTGCCCCATATATTTTTCTTGCTACGGTTTCTATTTTTTGCTCAATGCTCCAATCAAAGTGATAAAGAGGGGTGAAATTACTCATGCCGGATTCCGCGGCTTCTTTTACTGTTTGGGCTAAATCCAAACAGCCGTTTCCACCCTTTTCCCATCCTTCGCTTAGTGCAACTTTCACTCCCATCTTGTCACAGTGTGCAAAAACGGCATCAATTTCCTCTTTAGAGTCTGTCGCAAATTTATTTATTGCAACCACAGGGGTAAGCATAAAGTGCTTCATATTTTCAATATGCTTATCCAAATTCGGAAGTCCTTCTTTTACAGCTTGTGGGTTGGGGTTTTTAAGGTCATCATAGGATATTCCGGCATGGCTTTTCAAGGCTCTGATAGTAGCCACTATTACCGCAACATCAGGTTTGAGATTCCCGTATTGACACTTCAGATCAAGAAATTTTTCTCCGCCCAAATCTGAAGCAAAGCCGGCTTCTGTGACCACAAAATCAGCAAGGGATAAACCCATCTTTGTGGCAATAATAGAGTTCGACCCCTGTGCAATATTGGCAAAAGGACCACCATGGATAATTGCTGGATTTCCTTCAATGGTCTGCACCAGGTTGGGCATGATGGTATGTTTCAATAATGCCGCCATGGCCCCTTGTGCCTTCAAATGATGTGCCCGAACAGGTTCATCCTGATAGGTATATCCAATAATAATGTTTCCCAACTTTTCTTTGAGATCCATCAGGTCGTTGGAAAGGCATAAAGCTGCCATTACCTCGGAAGCAGCAGTGATATCAAAACCTGATTCTCTAGGAATCCCCTGTGAAGAACCTCCCAAACCAATGACAATATCCCTCAATGCACGCTCATTCATATCCATTACCCGCTTCCAGATGATTTTTCGGGGATCAATATTGAGCGTGTTTTTTTGACTGTGAATATGGTTGTCCAGCAAAGCGGAAAGTAAATTGTGTGCTTTTTCCACTGCGGCAAAGTCTCCGGTAAAGTGAAGATTTATGGACTCCATCGGCAATACTTGGGAATAGCCACCACCGGCAGCCCCACCCTTCATTCCAAATACCGGACCAAGCGAGGGTTCTCTTAATACCACTGCTGTTTTTACACCCAGGATGTTCAATCCCTCCGACAATCCTATACTTACAGTTGTTTTACCTTCTCCCGCCTTTGTAGGGGTGATTGCTGTTACCAATACCAGTTTTTTTCCTTTCAGTTTTTCCTTTTCAATGAGTTTAAGAGGTAATTTGGCCACATATTTTCCATATGGCCGAAGGTCATCCTGTGCTATTCCTAGTTTTGAGGCAATTTCTGAAATGGGGCGCATCTTGGATGCATGGGCGATTTCTAGGTCGGATTTGATCATAACTTGGTATAATTTGGGTTTAATTGCAAAATAAAAATCTGCGAATTTTTTATAATGTCCTGATAGTTTGATTTTTCCAGGATTATTAAGACTCGGATTTCTTAGTTAGTGCTAAAATAGTGATTTTCGTATCAGGAGTTAGGTAATGTGATATAAAATCCAAGAATAAAAAAAAGTCTCTGAACAATTGCTCAGAGACTTTTTAAAATAAAATTTTATGGATCTATTTCTCAATAAAAGTCACGAAGTCATCCAAAATGAGATTATCCATGTTTGCACTCTCGGCATATCTCAGAAGATTTTTTTCATGTTTGGATAGGATATTGGAGAAATTGCTCTGCGACTCTTTCAGCTTTTCATTCAGGGTATTTTTGTTTTCCTCTTGAATTACCGATGGTCTGTCAAAGTTGGCGATCACAATACCATATAGCTGAGAAATTTTCTCTCTTAATTCAGGTTCGGCCGTATCTACATAATTATCACCTGTCGTAATAACCAATCTTTCTTTGAGCTTGTTTAGTTCATTGATTAATGCAGTCATTGATTTATCCGATTTTGGAGCGGCGGCTTTGATTTTTTCTGCATAATCCAGGTAACTGTCCACCTGATATACCAAATAAGCCAGATCCTGGGTCATATCAAACAATTCCTTCGCCATTTTTTCCTGGGCTTTTCTGCTTTCCACAGGAATTCCTGACCTTTGGTCATAAACAAGTTCTAAGGTGGTTTCAAATTGTTCTTTGCCTTTTTTCATCACTACCTTGTAGGTGCCTGCAGGGACTCTTGGAGCTCCAAAACCTCCAAAAGAAAAGGTTTTTCCTTTGGCAACCTTAGGAGCTTTTCCAGTAAATGCCCAACGGACGATGTTTATGCCTTTTTGTTTTCCTGGGTCCAAAGTAGTAATCTTTTTATCACTGTCATCAAAAATTTCAAGGGTCATTGCCCCGAAAGTATGCCGCTTTTTGAGATAATAGATTATTTTCCCGGATTTATCAGGGTTAGGTCCTACAAAGGTGATTGCCTGACTTGATCCTCCAAAATTACTTTCCTCCAGCATGACAATTGGTGGAGATTTAAGAAAATAAACTTCCTCGTTCAGCATTTCAGGTTTGATCTGTCTTAGCGGACTAATATCATCTATAATGATGATGCCTCTTCCGTGCGTAGCCAGGACCAAGTCGTTGGTTTTTGGATGCATGGCCATGTAATGCACTGATGCAGCAGGCATGTTGTTGGTGAATTTCGACCAGTTTTTTCCTCCGTCAATGCTTACAAAGAGACCCAATTCAGTTCCTAAGAAAAGGAGATTTTCATTTTCCAGATCTTCAAGGATATGCCTTGCAAATCCATGTACATCATTGCTGATGACAGAAGTCCAAGTTTTTCCAAAATCCGTGGTTTTGTAGGCATAAGTCTTAAAATCATTTTGGGTATGCCCATCAAATACGGCATAAGCAGTTCCTTTTCCGAAATTTCCGGGCTGAATATGGTAAGTCCATGTGTTTTTTGGTAAATCCGGAATATTGGAAACCACATTTGTCCATGTCTTACCGCCATCTTGAGTGACCTGCACATTTCCATCGTCGGTACCCACCCAAATAATATTTTCGTCCAGTGGAGATTCAGCAATGGTAAATATGGTGGTGTGATTTTCTGCACCGGAATTATCAGTGGAAATTCCCCCTGAAGATGATTGATTTTGTTTGGCAGGATCATTGGTTGTCAGATCGGGTGAAATTCTTTCCCAATTGTTGCCCATATCATTGGACCTTAACAAAAACTGACTGCCCACAAAAATCCTATCGGGATGATGTGTACTGATTTGGATAGGAGTATTCCAGTTGAAACGGTATTTAGGCTCATCTTTGCCTGGGAAGGGCCTGATGTTATTGATGAAATTCTTTTCTACATCATAGCGCCAGATATTGTCAGCACCCTGCATTTCTGAGTAAACAATTTTTTTGGTGGGATGCCTGTACACTCTGAATCCATCTCCTGCACCGACTGATACCCAATCCCCGGGTTCTATCCCTCCGGGACTTGCTGATGGGCCAAACCAAGAACCATTATCCTGTAGTCCTCCATAAATCCTGTAAGGTTCATCATTATCAACACTGACATGGTAAAACTGTGATACTGGTAAACTTTCAACCATTTCTAAGGTAGTACCCCCATCCCATGTTCGATATAATCCGCCATCAGTAGCTACATAAAACCTATCAGAATCATTGATATCAAACCAAATGTCATGAATATCAGCATGCATGGGGCCGAGGCTCTTGAAAGTTTTTCCGCCATCGCGGCTGATACTGCCTGACAAACCTGCTTTGACCAACACATCCGGGTTTTTGGGGTCTACCACTATTCTGGAAAAATAGAATGGTCTGACAGTAAGTTCGAAATCCCCATTCATAAAGCTCCAGGAATTACCGGCATCTTCTGATCGGTATAATCCTTTTTTATCTTTGGATTCGATCACGCTGTAAAGGATAGCGGGTTCAGAAGGAGCAACGGCAATAGCAATTCTTCCTAAATCTCCACTTGGAAAACCATTATGGATTTTGTCCCATGTTTTCCCACCGTCTGTTGTTTTGTATAAGGCACTATTGGGTCCACCTGAACTAAAGGAATATGCCGTTCGCCTTACCTGCCAAAAAGCAGCATACAAGGTATTGGGATCTTTTGGATCCATAAACAAATCAGAACAGCCGGTATCCTTCATTCCAGCCAGGATATTGGTCCAAGTCTGCCCGCCATCGGTGGTTTTGTAAACACCACGTTCATCACTATCGCCCCATAATGCTCCCAACACTCCCACATAAACCTCATCCGAATTATTGGGATTGATAGCAATACCACTGATTCTATCAGAGTTTTCTAATCCGATTTTGTTCCAGGTGTTTCCACCATCGACGGTCTTATAAAGTCCATCTCCAAAGGAAACGCTATTTCTTACCCATGTTTCACCTGTCCCAACCCATACCACATTATCAGGATCGGTGGGGTCAACTTCGATGATGCCAATAGATTGGTTATAATTATCGAAAATGGATTTGAATGTGGTGCCCCCATTGGTGGATTTCCAGACACCACCACCAGCTGTACCTGCATAGATGATTCTGTTATTGGTAGGATGTCCTGCAATGTCACTGATCCGCCCGCTCATCACAGCAGGTCCAATTTGCCTGGCTGATAACGACCCGAAGAGCTCGTTTCCTTTTAAAGTGATATTTTCCTGTGCAAAAGAACCGCTTGCGATCAAGAAAAAAAATATCACTAAGAAATTGAAATTAAATTTCTTTGACATGATTATAAATTATCCAGAATGTTTTAGGGATCAATCCTTATACACAAATGCAGCAGGATCCAATTTAGGGTTCAATATTACCTTGGTTATACTTATTGCCTGGCCCTGAGGAGCACCCTTTGCTTTTTCTGTGATTGCAAATGGGAAATACAGTCCGTCAACTTCCTGGTAATCACTCATTAAAGTCTGACTGGTAATTCCTTTTGCAGGGCCCACTTTCATTTCTTTTTCTACCATAATGGGAACGAAGGTATCTGAATCAAAGAAATAAAAGGAGATATTCTCCACTTCTTCACCATCAACCAATAACGGTTTTTTGGTCAATTTGACTGTGTAACATTCGGTTCCCTCTACACTTTCTTTGCCCATCAATACAGCTTTATAACCCTTACTTTTTAAATCCAAAAATGGATCAGGGAAATCACCCATCTCACGCTTCATGTTT
>CAZLJT010000238.1:2020-5802 GCA_964559905.1 uncultured Aquiflexum sp. | reverse complement strand
CCGATTTGGTTGATGCGGATTTGAATATCTTGAGTATTGGAATTGGCATGAGCCAAGATTGAATTGAAGAAAAAGCTAAACAGAATGAGGAGGCGCATAGGAGTAGAATAGGTTTTGGGTTTTATTTTTTTAATAGATTAAGTCAGAATTATGCTACAAAAAAATTTATTGTAAGATTATAATTTCTAGCAGTTACCTTAATTCAATCCTTATTAACAGGTTGTCCATAATTACACTCATATTTTAATAATATACATTTTCTTTGATTCCTACTTGATCATTTCATTTTGTCTAAGTAGACTATTTATTGTTTAAAATTTCATTGAGAAAGATTTCTTTTACCCGTTTTGGTTCTTCAAAATGGGGACTATGTGCTGAATTTTCAAATGTATAGAATCTTTTTTTTGGTGCTTGAATCTTTTCAAAATACATCTTGGCCAGATCATAAGATACTGTATAGTCGTATTTTCCATGGAAAAAATAGACTGGAATGTCTAATTTATTTGTTTTTTGACTCAGATCCGTGATTAGAATTGTTTCCCATAGGGGATGGACACCTGATTCTGATTTACCCCGCCATAAATTGAATTTTTCTTTTAGGGTAAAGCCTTTGAAGGTAAGGGACGGAATAAACAATCCAGTGATTATTGAATTCATATCCCGTGTAGTGCCAATTCCCAGACTATGCATGGCCATATCTCTTATTTTTAGATATCCGTCCGGAATTTCGTCAGTTACCGCTGAGGCTTCTAACTTTCGGACCATTTTCATATTCCCGGCAGTTTTGAATTGCTTAAGAACATAATCGTAAGCCAACTTTTCTGATTTTAATTGATCTGACATCTGAGCTATTCCGATATAGGCATGATAAAGCTCCGGTGATTTCGCCGCTATTTGGATGCCAATAAAGGTTCCACCAGAACGCCCCATGAGGTAAATTTTTTCCTTTCCAAAACGGGTACGGAGATAATTTGTCACCTCTTTTGTATCGGACAAAAATTGATCTAGGTTTTTTGAATCATCTGGTATGTCCGCATTATAGGATAGCCCTGATCCCCTCTGATCCCACCATACTACAGTAAAATATTCTTCAAGTCCGGTAGGGTATTTATGGGTGAGGAAGTAATCAGGTATACCACCATGAAGATAAAGCAGGACGGGGTTTCCTTCATTTTTACTTTGAATAAACATTCCCTGACGGATTCCTCCAATTAATAGAAATTTCTTTTCTGAAATACTTCCTTTCAAATTCTTGCCCTGATCATCCATAAATGGTTCAGGTTTACCGGGGCTGTAAAGAAATAGAGTGATAGTTATTGTTAGTAAAATGCCTGTGATAACAAGGATCGATATCAATACCATTTGCTTAGCAAATTTTAAATACTTTTTCATACTTCATAATATTCTTCTCATCCCTCAACCATATCAATTTTTGGCAAGAACATTTCCTTCAAACTCAGACCACCTCTTATACCAAAAATAAAATACAATAGAGTAAAACCTGTATCAATGATACCTGTAAACCAAAATGTAGCAGGGAAATCTTCTATAAAAAACATAAATCCATATAATTGAACTACATAGAAGGTCCTACCAATGATCAAACAACCTACATTGAAAGCATACCGCTTAATGTTAAATGCCGACATAAATTGCAAATAGGCAAAGCAAATGAAGAATGAACCCAGGAAAATTGAAAAAAAGGGATCTATTGGGGGACTATCAATCAATCGCCCGGTTCCAATAATGAAAATATACAAGAATCCTGCTACGGTATCCCAAACACCACTAAAAATGAAGGTTATGGCCAAAGGTTTTAATCTATTACTGTTCATGGAAATGAATTTAAACCTTATTCTTCTAAAAGTACTTCATCCAACAATAACCTATAGGAATAGGGCATTGCTTCAGCATATCCGAACCGGATAAGCAATAAAGGTTGTTGTCCATTTCCTAAATTAAAGTGCTTAATTAGTTTCTGTCTAACTGAAATTTCTTCACATGGCATATTGACATGCGCATGCTTTATGTTCAATTGAGTTGCTTTTAAACAGAACCGCTCGAAGGACTGCCCCAATTTTACCCAATTCTCTTTGGAGTTTTCTTTTACCACGAACAAAGCAAAACCAGCACTTTGATTTATTAGATTTTTCCATCTTTTGGCCTCAGTCTTGGCGGATACAAAATTCTTCATGATAAAATTACCGATAGGTTTTGGCATATTTGGAAGCCCCATTGAAGCAGTCCATAATCCATCTCTTTTTTCTTCCGCTTTTTTCCTACTAAACCGAAACCAATTCACCAATTCATTGACAAATTGCTGATTATTGAATTGCAAGTTGCTGGCTTCAATAATGAAGGGCTCAAGTTCTTTGATTCTATATTTGTCTGTTATGTATATGATTTCAACAACATCATCTTTGGCACATTCACTTAGTTCTTCCAACAAAGATTCATCTATTGGTTTGTCATCATATCCGGTTCGGGTACATTGCCTAGATTGAATAAAATCATAGAGCAAATCTTTCTCTATTCCTTCTTTCTTGATTAAATCCACAGCGATTTCATTCTTATCGTCTACAAACTTTGTTGTCACAGATGGGCTAAAATGACGGGCCTTAGCGGAAAGGATTAAATTTTCCAGTGCGCATCCCAGACTGATAAATAATGCATGATCATCGGCATCCACCACTTTTAACCTTCTTTCAAAGTCGGGTTTAATGAACAGTTGATTTCCTTTGGCTCCAAATTTCCAGGGTTGGGTGTTATGTCCTGATGGAGCTCTACCTGCATCTTTGAAAATTTCCATGAAAGCAGGATTTAAATTGGCCGGTTTCATTTTGTTTCTTCTTGATCAAGTGATTAAAACTTAAGGACTATTCCCAATCCAAGGGAGATATAGTTTAGATCCACAGTTGCGGTTACAGATTCAATTTCTATATCCCTGCTTAAGGATCTGTAACGTATACTGGGTACCAATTCCCAATTTTCACTGAGAGGTATTGCCAAGCCTCCTTCAATCTGCCAACCAAAGCCATGACCTGAATCAGAAATTATATCACTACCTTTTTCAACTTCAATATGGTTTGTCAGTCCACCAGCTCTGACCAATAAATTGATATTAGAATCTCCTAATGGATGAGTATATTGAAGGCCATAAGTATAGCCCGTTTCCTCAAAGTCCAAATTTGTTCCATCTAAAATTTGATCAGATCCGAATTTGTTCCAACTCCAACCAGCATAAACTGAAAGATTTGGCATAAATCTATAGGCAAAAGTACCTTCTGCCCCAAAACCCGTGTTAAGGTTAGCCGCTCCCAACTTCTTAGTAGCGAAATTAACGCCAGGCCTAACTTCAAAACTCCAGCGGTCTTGCGCTAAAGAGACATGTGAAATACTCACCATTGCGATGGCTATAAAGATTGAAGCCATTGCCTTTCCTATTAAATTCTTATTTACTTTCATCTTGCTAAAGATTTGATTTGTCATCGAAAATTAACAGTGTGAATTTCAATGTTTATTATTAAAAATTTTATGACTTTAGTTATATATTATTATGTTTTTCATCATAGTGTTCAACCAATTATTTTTTTTGCAGAAAAATCAGTTTGGCTAATATCAAATTTTTAAAAAAAGAAGTGATTTTTTTGGCCCCAATATTTTTAGTATTGATGTAGTGGAAATTTAACTCTTTAGGAATTCGGGTTGATTTAATGAGGGAATTGGAAGGTTAGATAATTCAAAACAAAAAATACATTTCATTGAAAAAATCTTGAATCATT
>CAZLJT010000238.1:0-2010 GCA_964559905.1 uncultured Aquiflexum sp. | reverse complement strand
TATCAAGGTGTTTTTTATAAATGAAGCAGATGGAAATAGCAATAAAAGTCACTTTTTGGATTGTCAAAAAATCAAATCTTAGGTGGAGATGAATAATTTAGACTGTAAGAATTTTACACAAATTGACTTTCCTTAGATTGCTACACCTTTTACTTTTTAATAATCTCAGGAACAGGTTTAAAACCCGATTCAATCTTCCGGGTTTCAATTGGCATCAACTCCTTCAAAGTTTTATAGGTATAGTCTTTAGCTGTCAGAACAAATACAGCTAAAGACTATTTCCTGAAATTCTGTTGAAATTGGAGATTTTTATCAAAAGTCAATAAAATGTCGAAGTAGTTTTCCTCCATTAATTTCATTAGTTCTCCGTTTTTCTTTCCCGCCCAGCCATTATCCGAAACTGTGGAAACTTCAAATTCCATTAAATCAACCTTCAGTCTTTTTGGCAGGTTTTCATCACAAAGCAGTTTCATATAATTTCTGGATGTCTTTGGACGACATGATTTTTGCTGCTATCTCAATTACTGCAATGGCATTTTCTTTGGAAACAGAAGGGAAATCACCTAAGAACTCATCTAAAGTTAAACCATTTAGTTTCAGCTTTGGCAATTGACCTGTGGTAATCCTTGAGACCTATGAAAAAATAAAAAAACTAAATATCAGCTCACAGATTTCTCAGATAGGCACAGATTTAGGTTTCACGATCTGTGGTAATCCGTGGGATTTGTGAGAAAAAATAACTTCCCTGTCTTTGTTAGTTCCCATCATTTTAAGACGGGAAAGACAATATTTTTATTTACCTTACTTTGAAGAAAATCATTGTCAACATACCTCCCAAAATAAAATGAACCGAGCCTATTTTACCGCCGTACTGTTTTTACTCATTAACCTATCATTCGCTCAAACTCCTTCCCAAAAAAAATCTCCGCCTCTTTCCGAAGCCACTCCGCAAAGTGTAGGCATCTCTCCTGAGCGATTAAAAAAGCTGGACGCCATGTTGGAGGAATCGATGAAAAACGATGAAAACCCGGGATTGGTGGCGTTAGTTGCGAGAAATGGCAAAATCGTATACCATACAGCCAAGGGTTCTGCTGATGCCTCCACGGGCAAAGCCATGACCAAAGACGCCATCTTCAGAATTGCTTCCCAAACCAAAGCCATCACCTCCACAGCGGTCATGATGCTATGGGAGGAAGGGAAATTCAGATTGGACGATCCTATTTCTAAGTTTATCCCTGAATTTAAAAATCCAAGAGTCCTTCAAAATTTCCGCTACGGAGACACCACATTCACCGCAGTCCCTGCCAATAAAGAAATCACCATCCGACACCTTTTGACCCATACTTCCGGATTGGGTTATGGGGTGATTGATGGGGATGAACGTGTGGAGATGATTTACAACAAAGCCGGAATCATTGACCTCTATACCACTAAGAACATCAGCATCGGAGACAATATAAAGAAGCTGGCAGCATTACCTCTTCACCATAACCCCGGAGAAAAATATACCTACTCAGAAGGATTGGACGTGTTGGGCTATCTGATTGAAATAGTCTCAGGCATGCCTTTTAACCAGTTTTTGAGAACAAGGCTTTTTGACCCATTGGGCATGAATGATACCTGGTTTTACTTGCCCGATACCAAGGCCGACAGGTTGGTCAAAGTTCAACGCAAAGTCGATGGTAAATGGGAAAATTTCCCAATCACCTTTTATGACCCTCAATACCCCATTTCCGGAGCCAAAAGGTTCTTTTCCGGAGGGGCCGGCCTGTCAAGTACAGCAAAGGACTATGCTACTTTCCTACAGATGTACCTGAATGGCGGAGAACTCAACGGCGTCAGAATCCTCAGCCGCAAAACCATCGAAACAATGATGAAAAACCAAGTAGGCGACCTTTGGAATGGTGCGAAGCATTATGGATTGGCCTTTGGAGTGGTGACCGAAAATGGCGTGGCCGAAGGGGGCATCGGCAGCGAAGGCACTTTTGATTGGGGCGGCTATTTCAACAC
>CAZLJT010000237.1:0-5857 GCA_964559905.1 uncultured Aquiflexum sp. | reverse complement strand
GGTAAGTACTGCTTGGCTGATTATGATTTTGGTTGTGGCTTTGGGGATCACTTTTGGTGGATTTCTTCAAATTTCCCAACTGTATCTCACTGAAAAACTTGAACAGCGGATATTCACCAAAGTGGGATTCAGTTTTGCATACCGCCTGCCAAAGCTCAAATTGGACGAATTGCAAGATAAACATACTCCGGAATTGGTGAATCGTTTTTTTGATGCAGTAAATCTTCAAAAGGGGGTTTCCAAAATCCTGATTGATTTTTCTTTTGCGATGGTACAGATTTTCTTTGGGATGCTTTTGTTAGCTGTCTATAATATTTTCTTTTTGATTTTCAGTTTATTGCTCATTCTGATGGTCATTTTGATTTTTTATTTTACCAGTCCTAAAGGGATGGAAACCAATCTAAAAGTATCAACCAAAAAATATGAAACTGCCTATTGGTTGGAAGAGATCGGAAGGACTTTGGCCACCTTTAAACTCGCAGGTAATTCCAAACTTCCATTTTTTAACATTGACAAGCTATTACAGTCCTATGTGGATTTCAGGAATAAGCACTTTTCCGTATTGGTTTTTCAATACAAAGTGATGATTGCCTTTAAGGCTTTGATCGTGACTACTTTGCTTATCGTGGGTAGTTTGTTGTTGATAGATAACCAGATCAGTATAGGTCAATTTGTGGCCGCGGAAGTAATCATAATCCTGATTGTAAGTTCAGTAGAAAAAGTGATTTTGTCGCTGGATGTTGTCTATGATACTTTGACTGCTACTGAGAAAATAGGTCAGATCATGGATTTACCAATGGAAAGGCAAGAAGGTACCGAAAAATCACTTACCACAAATAATGAAAGTCTGAAGTTTGAGGTGCGCAACCTGAGTTTCAAATCCAAGAATGAGACTTTTGATGTTGTTCATGATGTCAGTTTCACATTAAACCCAGGAGAGAAAGTGATTCTTACGGGAAAGAGCGGAAGTGGAAAGAGTACATTGATGTATTTGATGTCAGGGCTTTTCAGTGATTACAGAGGACGGGTGATAGTCAATGGGCTGCCCATAGATACGATGAATCTGGAAAGATTGAGAGGCTACATTGGGGATAGTCTTTCTCACCAATCCATTTTTAACGCCAGTATTTACGATAATATCACCTTGCACAAAGATGTGGAAGATCAGCATGTAAGAGAGATCATTGAGCTCGTTGGGCTCAAGGAATACATTTATTTGCTGGAAAAGGATTGGGATACTGTGCTATTGCCGGAAGGAGGTACTCTGAGTAAGTCAATAGTGAGTAAAATAGTTCTTGCAAGGTGCTTGGTAAATTATCCAAAAGCGCTTCTCTTGGAAAATATGATAACCTATTTAGATCCACTCGAAAAATCAAGGGTACTTGATTATATCCTCAATGGGAATTGGACAGTGTTGATGATATCTGAGGATGCAGAAACAATGCGGAAATTCCCAAGAGTAATAAAAATTGATATGGGCAATTTGATATTTGATGGCAGTAGTGAGGAATATCTTAATAATTTAAATAATTAATCCTTTTGGACGATGATAGGTATTTCAAATAATAAAATCGGGAAAGATTTCACCTTTGAAGAGTTTAAAAGTTTTGGAATGACGATTCCAAAAGAGGAAAGCAAGAAAAGGATCAGAATATTACTGTGGTTTTTGATAGGGACTTTTCTTTTTCTTTTTCTTCCCTGGACCCAAAATGTCAGGACAAAAGGTTTTGTTACAGCTTTGAGACCGGACCAGAGGCCTCAGACAGTACATTCAATTATTGCCGGAAGGATAGAGAAGTGGTATGTGGCAGAGGGTGAATATGTTCAAAAAGGCGATACTGTTTTGTTGATTTCTGAAATCAAGGATGATTACTTTGATCCTTTACTTTTGGAAAGGACCAAGCTTCAGGTTGACGCCAAAACCATGTCGGCAAGGTCTTATTCAGAAAAAGTCCGCTCTCTTGAAATCCAGATACAGGCATTGAAGGAAAATAATGTGCTAAGAAGGGATCAGGCGGAAAACAGGCTGAAAATGGCCGAACTTCAAGTGACTTCTGACAGCATAAGATTTGAGCAGGCCAAGGTGAACTTTAAAGTTGGTGTGGATCAGCTCGAGCGGGCAGAGAAACTGTACAATGAAGGGCTTCGTTCTCTTACGGATTTTGAACAGAGAGAACTTAGATTTCAGGATGTTCAGGCAGGGTTGATAGCTGCGGAAAACAAGTTGCTGCAAAGTATCAATGCCCGGATAGCTGCTATGATTGAATTGAATGCCATTGACAATGACTTTAGAGATAAAATGGCCAAAGCAAGTGCAGATATGTATGAGGCCATGTCTTCGCAGTTTGATGCAGAAGCTACTGCTACCAAGCTGGAAAATCAATATGCAAATTATGAAGTCAGAACAGGTTTCCGTCATATTCTTGCCCCTCAGGAAGGTTACATTACCCAAGCGATTCAGGTAGGTATTGGAGAGACAATCAAGGAAGGAGCTGAGATTATCAGCATACTTCCGGGCAATGCCCAGTTGGCAGTAGAAATGTATGTAGCTCCTGTAGATTTCCCTTTGTTGAGAATAGGCAATAAGGTAAGGTTTATTTTTGATGGTTGGCCTGCTATAGTTTTTTCAGGTTGGCCGCAAATAACCAACGGTACTTTTGGGGGTATGGTCCAAGCTATTGACAATTTTAGTGGTGCAGATGGATATTACAGGGTTTTGGTAGTGGAGGACCCTGAAGAAGAACCATGGCCAAAGGCTCTCCGTATTGGTTCAGGTGCAGATGGAATTTCCTTGCTGAACGATGTACCGCTTTGGTATGAAATATGGCGTCAGCTAAATGGATTCCCACCGGATTATTATACTTCAAGAGAAAAGGCTGAAAACAGGAAAACCAAGTAAATGAAACGCATACTCTTTGTAATTATAATTTCTTTTTTGAATTCACCGCTTATTGGTCAGCAATTGCTTTCCTATGATGATTATATGCTATGGGTGAGGAACTTCCATCCTGTAGCCAAGCAGGCAGATATCACTGTTGAATTTGGTGAAATGGAACTGCGGGCATCCCGGGGGGGATTTGATCCCAGATTATATGGTGATTTTGATAGAAAAAGATTTAAAAATGCCAATTACTATGACAAGAGAGAGGCTGGTTTAGTTATCCCTACAATGGCAGGGGTGGAATTGAAAGGTTTGGTTGAATACAATACCGGAACACTATTGAATCCCGAATTGGAAGTACCTGAAGATGGATTGGCTGCCTTGGGAGCCTCAGTTAATTTGGCTCAGGGGCTTTTTATAGACAGAAGAAGAGCCGCTCTCAGACAAGCGCAAGTTTATGTAGAATCCACCAAAGCGGAGAGGATACAGATACTTAATGATCTTTTTATGGAATCTACGGAGGCTTATTGGGCATGGGCCGGGGATTATCAAAATGTGAAGGTTTTGGAAGGCGGTGTAAAACTGGCTGAGGAGAGGTTTGAAATGGTGAAGGAGAGCTATATTCAGGGAGATTTTCCAGCCATTGATACGGTAGAAGCCTACACGCAAGTGATGGACAGGATTTACAGGTTACAGACTGCCCAAATTGAGTTTTTTAAATCCACCCAGTTTCTGAATACTTTCTTATGGGATGAAAACAATGAACCGGTGGATCTTTTGGAATCGATTTATCCTGAAAATGTACTTGACCCAACCCTCTTTGATTACAGCAAGGAATCCATGCGCGAGTATATTTTCAGACATCCCCAATTACTTTTGACAGATTATGACATAGAATCACTTCAGATCGACAGACGATACAAGTCCAATATGTTGCTTCCTGTATTAAAGGTGAATTATAATTTTCTTTTAGAAGATATCAATGAATTTCAATTATCCCCTTTCTTGGAAAATAATTACAAACTCGGAATGACATTTTCTATGCCTCTCTTTTTGAGAGGGGAACGGGGAGACCTTGGTCTGACAAAAGCAAAAATCAACTTCAAAACCTACGAAAGGGATTTGAAATTACTCCAATTGACCACAAAATTGGAGAGCGAAATATACAATTTTGAGACTGTTGAAAAACAATTGGGCATTTTTACCAATAATGTCAACGGTCTACAGAAACTATTAAACGGGGAGTTGATGAGGTTTGAAGTGGGAGAAAGTTCCCTTTTCCTTGTCAATGCCCGAGAGGTCAGCCTTATCAGCGCGCGGACTACACTCAATAATCTTGCAGCCAAAAGAAAATCTGCCTATGCTAAAATGCTCAACGCCGCAGGTTTAGGGTTTGATGATTAGATATTCAGCTTTTATCCTAAATCACTTTCCCACAAAAAATGAAAAAACAATCCCGCAAAACCAAAGTCTTGCGGGATTGTTCTTTTTTATGGTAAAAGGAAAACGGAGACTGTTAATTTTACTTTCAACCAAGCCTCCAACCTTCCCTATACTCTCTTTTAACAAACTGATTGGCAGCTTCAAAATTTGTTATTTTCATATTTGGTCCGTCCCATACCAGTTTGATTCCCCGACCCGGATAATTGAATCTGTTGGATCCGTCTCTTCTCGGTTCTCTGTAATCATAACTTCTGATAGCAAGATTGCCCATCAATACAGATTCAGTTAAGGGACCTGCTATAGAAAATGGGGAACTTAACTGATCATATTCTTTGCTGCCATACCCTCCGATGCAAGCCTCGACCCAGTTATTATAATGGCCGCCGTCTCCCTTGGGGACCCTATACAAGGTCTCAGGGACTTTTATTTCTTTTGTCAGGGAAGTAGGTAAAAGTTTCGGATCCCTTCCGTAAGTACCGCACATCATTTTCCCTTTTGTCCCTTCTATGATGACTCCGTTTCCACCATCACCCATCACTTCATTTGGCCCCAATTCCTCAGGTCGGGAAGGCTGAATGCCACCATCCATCCAATGGAAGGCCAAATCCTCCTTACCTTCTCTTTTAAATCTCAAAGTGATATGAGATGAAGGGGGGCAACTTTCCGGGAAATAACCTCTTTGGAATTCCCCAACATAAACTGAACCCACACTACATTCTGCTGATTCAGGATAGCCTAATCCCAATACCCTGAAAGGTGGTTCCATGATATGGCAGGCCATATCTCCTAATGCTCCTGTTCCATAATCCCACCATCCTCTCCAGTTGAAAGGTATTAAATTAGTGACATAGTCTTTTTGAGGAGCCGTTCCCAACCAAAGGTCCCAATCCAAATCTGCCGGAGGGGTAGCTTTTTCACTTGGCCAGGGAATGCCCTGAGGCCAAACAGGTCTGTCAGTCCATGACCAGACCCTTGTTGCTTCACCAATCAATCCGGCATTGTACCATTCCACCATTTTTCTGACTCCTTCACCTGATGAGCCCTGATTTCCCATTTGGGTGACCACTTTATATTTTTCAGCCGCCTCGGTCAGGATTCTTGCCTCATATATATCGTGGGTGAGTGGCTTCTGTACATAGACATGCTTTCCTAATTGCATGGCTGATAAAGCCTGAATGGCATGCATGTGGTCAGGTGTGGAGACTGTAACGGCGTCTATGTTTTTATGCTCTTTATCAAGCATTGTTCTGAAATCTTTATAATATTTTGCTTTTGGGTGTGCTTTAACACTGCTTTGGGCCCGTGTATCATCCACATCGCACAAGGCTATAAAATCAGCTTTACCGCTATTGGATACACCGCGAACATCACCGGTTCCCATCCCGCCCACGCCAATGCCTGCAACTCTTAAGTTGCGTTGGAGCTAAAGCGCCGCGCGGCGCTGCTCCAGATGAAGCGGAAGAAACGGGCGCGGGCGGATGGCGGGTGGTGAGCGAGACGCAGCGAGTGCGCCAAATGGGTCAATATCGGAAC
>CAZLJT010000236.1:0-5861 GCA_964559905.1 uncultured Aquiflexum sp. | reverse complement strand
ACTTTTTAATTCCGGAACCCGCCCGATTTATCTAGGCGGACTTCAATTGGCCAATTCGAGAAGAGTGACCACAATTCCTTCCGGAATATTGGATCCGGGTCAATATATCATTATTGCCCCTAGAAATCAGGCCAACCAGTTTACTCCCTATGGACAGGTTTTAGGTTTGACGAATTGGCCCAGTTTACTCAACTCCACTGATAAAGTCAAGTTACTGGATGCGGACAATCTGGTCATAGACAGTTTGGATTATAATACAGCGAGCTATGGGGGAAGCGCTATAGCTTCGGGTGGCTTCAGTCTGGAAATTGTAAATCCCTTTGTGAAATGTAACTTACTGAACAATATCCGGCCTTCTTATGACCCAAAAAGAGGTACTCCCGGTTCCATCAATTCAGTATTTGAAGAAACTCCTGATAAAACCGTACCTGTTTTTGTCAAATCGCAAATTATGGGTGATAAGCGTGTTTTACTTTCTTTTTCTAAAACACTGAGCGTAAACATTCAAAATCTACAATGGGAGTTCCGGCCTAGCCTGAATCTGAAAAATGTAGGACAAGGAGAAAATGTGACTGATCTAATTCTTGAATTCGAGCAAAGTCTGGAACCAGATATTTTTTACCAAGTTACAATTAAAGGACTTCGGGATTGTATCGGCAATTTATTTGATGAAAATAGCAAGGTGTTTTTTGTAATTCCTTCGGAAGCGAAATTTGGGGATATAGTAATCAATGAAGTATTATTCAATCCAAGAACCGGATACCCAAAATTTGTGGAAATTTATAATGCCTCGTCAAGTTATATCAATTTAAAAGATTGGAAACTGGCAAATCTCAATGCAGATGGAGAGGTGGCCAATAGAAGAGTACTCTTCAGTGAAGATTTTGTCATTGCCCCTTTTACTTTTTGGGTATTTACCACGGACAAAGAGAAATTGAAGTCCGAATACCCCAAAGGAAGGAAAGAAAAATTCTTGGAATATTCCTCCTTACCGAGTTATCCCATATCATCGGGAAATGTGGTCCTGTTAAATTCGGACGAGACAATTTCGGAAATATTCAGCTATGATGATAAGATGCACCACAGACTTTTGAGAGAGACGAAAGGGGTTTCATTAGAAAGGCTTTCTCCCCAAATTTCAATAAATGATCCAAATAATTGGTACTCTGCCTCCGCTTCCGAAGGTTTTGCTACGCCGGGATATAAAAATTCTCAGATTCATGATGGATTTATTGGTTTTGGAATTGAGGTGTTTCCACAGGTTTTTGTCCCAGACGCAGTGGGTGAACAACCCTACACCAGTATCAAGTATAAAATGGATCAAACAGGTATGGTAGGAACCATCCGGATCTACAGCATCAATGGCCTGTTAATAAGGGAATTATGTCAAAATGCCATCTGGGGAAACGAAGGCTTTTACAATTGGGATGGAACCGATTCAGGGGGCACTAAAGTTCGGTCGGGTTATTATGTGGTTTGGGTAGAAATATTTGACTTACAAGGAAATGTAAAGCAAATAAAAAAAACCGTCGTTGTTGGAACAAAATTTTGATAGTTTGATAAGGATTTCATAAAAAATCTGTAACTTCAATTCACCTCAAACAACCTGACCCATGAAACCTGATATTATCACCGAAACATTGAAAACTTATTTCATAAAAAAAGGTAAGACCTTAAAGGTTATTCAAAGGTATCTAAGTATAAGATATCGCTTATCAACAGATGAAAAGTTGCTGGCAAAGAGATTGCAAAATCTTTCCCCAAATTAAAAACCGTCTCTGACGGTTTTTTTATTTTTGATTTTAAAAAGGTAAGCGTATTTTAGGGGACTTTTCAATCACCTTTATTATTCGATTGGAATTAAACACTTAAAAGATAAAGCTATGAGTCAAGAAGGAAAAACAGCTTATGCCCCCGATGAATTAAAGGAATTTGAAGAAATCATACTGAAAAAATTGAGCGTAGCTAAAGAAGAGTTACAATCGCTAAAAGAAACACTCAGTAAAAAAAATGACAGCGGGACTGATTTTACTGCCTCCACAGCAAAACTTTTAGAGGATGGTGCAGATACTTTGGAAAGGGAAAACATGAATCAACTTGCGGCAAGACAGCAAAAGTTCATAATTAATCTTGAAAATGCGCTGATCAGAATCAAAAACGGAACTTATGGAGTTTGTGTGGATACTGGCAAATTAATCGCCAAGGAAAGATTGAAAGCAGTACCGCATACCATGCATTCTATAGAGGCAAAATTGGCCAAGAAATAAGTTGGATTTTTTAAACAAGCATATTGAGGCGCTGATATTTTGCTCCCCATCTCCGTTGGGTATTGACCAAATCCAGAAATGTCTGACGGAGATGTTTGAATCTGAAATTCCAAAAGAGGATATCCTTCATGCTGTGGTTTCTTTGCAGGAAAAATACAGCAAAGAGGAGTTTTCATTTGGCTTGTATCAAATCGGAGGAGGATATCAATTTTTGACAAAACCTGCTTATCAGGTCAGCGTTTCTATTTTATTGAAACAACAATCTCAAAAGAGACTATCTACAGCTCAATTGGAAACCCTTTCCATTATAGCCTACAAGCAACCTGTTACCAAAACTGAAATCGAACATATCAGAGGAGTAAGCTGCGATTACTCTATTCAAAAGTTACTTGAAAAAGAATTGCTTGTTATCAAAGGGAAATCGGATTCGGTAGGCAGACCTATTCTATACGGGACGAGCGATAAGTTTATGGAATATTTCGGGATCAATAATTTGACAGATCTCCCCCAGCCTAAGGACTTTTTTAGCGAAGAAAATCAAATTGGGGAAGAGAAGGATTGAGAAGGATAAAATGAGAGCCAAGAAGCAAGAAACAAGAGCCAAGAACTAGAAACGAGAGACGAGCGCAAAGGCTTTTCCTGAAAATTGAGAAATCAATAATATATTAATCTTAGTGTATCTTAAAACAGGTTTTTAAATAATTTGCAGATTATTTAGGCTTCCATCTTCGGACTTCCGACCCGGCAAGAAAAAAAATTTACCTAGCCGGCATCCCACGCCTAAAAAACCTAAACACCACCTTCAAATTTTCTTCACCTCAGCATGTGCTGAGATCAGGTATTTTTTTCCGGTGTTGACCTCTTGACACAAGACTCGGGTTCTTCTTGTGAGTTCTTTTTGAAATTTTCGGCCTTTTAGTTCAAAAACTTCTCCAGGGCTTATATCCGCCAATAAAGAAACATCTTTCTCCTTATATACATCATAGTGTTTGATGGCTTTGCTCAAAAAAAGATCCGCCCCGGAACTTGCTTTGGGATTGGACATATGTTTTTTTAGGGGAATCAGGATATCTTTTGGAAATACAGATTCAGTTAATATCGGAGCAATTAAATTCCTGAAAACAAACTTCCACTCCATGCCATGTGGTTTGATTTTCAACCCATATTTCTCAAATGCTCTATAATGGGCAACTTCATGGACATAAGTGATTAAAAACTGGTAAGGATTCAAATCATGGTTGATGGTGATAGTTTGGATTTTCCTGTCCCTTCGGTACCTGAAATCCCCCAATTTGGTTTGACGGGTTTTTGATATATAAAAATTGAAAGGGGATTCTTTCCATAATTGCCAACAGTATTGGGCTGAATTTTCAGGGACATGTTTTTTAAAAGCTTCCAGAAATTTACTGTCCTGATTCATGCCCTGAATATAGAATATTCCATAAAAAAAAGTCCTACATTTCTGCAGGACTTTCTTAATTTTTGAAGGAAAATTAACCTTCTACAACTTCTTCAACTGACTCTTCGATAACTACTTCAACTTCTTCAGTAGTCTCTTCAACAGCCTCTTCAGTTTCTTCGATAACTACTTCAACTTCTTCAGTAGCTTCTTCAGTCACTTCTTTGTTTCCGCAAGAAGCAGAGAATAACATTCCTGTGATTGCTAATAATGCAAATACCTTTTTCATGTGTTTTGTTTGTTTCTTTTAAATAAGCGTGCAAATGTACTTCTATTAATTGCATTGTCAAGCAATCAGATAAAATTTATTTACTTCTTTTTATAAGTGATTTTTATAGGAACACCTTCAAAATCAAAGTTTTCCCTAATCCTATTTTCCAAGAATCTGGAATAGGGGGATTTGATGTATTGGGGAAGATTACAAAAGAAAGCAAAAACCGGATTTTTGGTCGGTAATTGGGTGATGTATTTGATTTTGATGTACTTCCCTTTAAGAGCTGGTGGAGGATATTTCTCAATTTCCGGAAGGATCAAATCATTCAGTTTGGAAGTCTGGACTTTCCTTGTCTTGTTTTCATAAACCTTCACTGCCAATTCTATGGCCTGGAAAATTCTTTGTTTGGTTTCAACAGAGGTGAAAATAATCGGGATCCATTTATTTTCACCCAATTTTTCAACCATGTCCTTTTTGATTTTATCCAAGGTCTTATGGTCCTTTTCTACCAAGTCCCATTTATTGACCATCACCATGATTCCTTTGTTGTTTTTGATACCCAAAGAAATAAGGTTGACATCTTGGGCTTCTAAGCCTCTGGTCGCATCTATCATGATAATCAGCACATCGGATTCTTCCAAGGTTCTCAAAGAACGCATCACAGAATAAAATTCAATGTCTTCTTTGACTTTTGCTTTTTTCCTGATTCCTGCAGTATCAGTGATGATGAAATCCTGACCGTACATTTTATACCTTGTATGGATTGCATCCCTCGTGGTGCCGGCTTCATTGGTAACGATAGATCTCTCCTGACCCAATAAGGCATTCAAAAAGGAAGATTTTCCAACATTAGGTCTTCCAAGGATTGCAATTTTTGGGATACCTTCATCTGGGTCCTCTTCTCCTTCATCAGGAAAATGTTTGATTACCTCGTCCAATAAATCCCCTGTACCGCTTCCGCTGACAGCGGCAATGGGGAACACCTCATTTTCTCCCAATCCCAAAGCATAAAATTCTGCTGCCAACATGGATTTTTCAGGACTATCCGCTTTGTTGGCAACAATGAAAATTGGTTTTTTGGAACCCCTGAGCTCATTGGCGAAGTCCTTATCCATATCAGTCAGGCCATCCAAACAATCCACTACAAAGAGGATCACATTTGCCTCTTCAATGGCCAATTTTACTTGTTTCCTAATTTCAGCTTCATACATATCATCCGAGCCGATGACATATCCGCCGGTATCTATAACCGAAAAAAACTTGCCGCCCCACTGTCCATGGCCATAGTGCCTGTCACGCGTAACCCCACTGACATTGTCTTCAATGGCCTTGCGTTCTTCTACTAATCTATTAAAGAAGGTTGATTTCCCTACATTGGGCCTACCCACTACTGCTATTATATTTGCCATTCTGCTATGTTCTTATTGGTCGTAACCAAATTTCTTCAACTTGTTTTTGTCTTTTCTCCAATCGTCTTCCACTTTGACGAAAGTCTCCAGAAATATTTTCTTTCCAAAGAATTTCTCCATCTCCAAACGGGCCTGAGTGCCGACTCTTTTCAAAGCTTTACCGCCTTCACCGATGATAATACCTTTTTGGCTGTCACGCTCCACGTAAATGATTGCCCGGATTCGGATGATTGTTTCCTCTTCATAGAAATCCTCAATAGCCACTTCAGTGCTATAGGGAATTTCTTTCTTATAATTTAGAAAAATTTTCTCGCGGACGATTTCAGAAGCAAAGAAACGCTCCGGTCTGTCAGTAAGTTCCGCCTTGTCATAGAAGGGTTCGTGAACGGGGAGACGGTCAAGGATTTCCTGAAGAATACGCTCTGTATTGAAGCTTTCGGTCGCAGAGATAGGGATTACCGTTTCTGTTTTGATACGCTGGGTCCAATAAGCGGTCACTTCATCCAATTGAT
>CAZLJT010000235.1:0-5891 GCA_964559905.1 uncultured Aquiflexum sp. | reverse complement strand
TATCACGGGAAGTGGCAAGACGGAATTATATATCACTTTGATCAAAGAAGCATTGGAAGGGGGTTCTCAGGTATTGTTGCTATTGCCGGAAATAGCCCTGACTACCCATATGGTGGGCAGGTTAAGACAGGTATTCGGCAGCAAGATGGGGGTGTACCATTCCAAATACTCCGACAATGAAAGGGTGGAAGTCTGGAACGGTGTCCTGAGCGGAAAATTGTCTTTTGTCATTGGAGTCCGGTCTTCCATTTTCCTGCCTTTCGACAGTCTGGGTTTGGTGATCGTGGATGAGGAACATGAGTCCTCCTACAAGCAGTATGATCCGGCCCCCCGTTTTCAGGCGCGGGATGCCGCTATCATGCTTTCCTGGATTCATCAGGCAAAAACTCTGTTGGGTTCGGCCACCCCATCATTTGAATCCTACTACAATGCCCGGATGAAAAAGTACGGTTATGTGGCTTTGGATTTCCGCTATGGGGAAGCGCAATTGCCTGAATACCAACTGGCAGATATGTTGGTGGACAAAAAGAAAAACCTGCTCAAACTGGAATTCACGAGGTTGTTAAGAGAAAAAATACAGGAAGCACTAAAAAATCAGGAACAGGTTTTGATCTTCCAAAACCGAAGAGGTTATGCCCCCTATATTTCCTGTGAGGATTGTGGTTGGATTCCGGAATGTGAGCATTGTGATGTCAGTTTGACCTACCATCAGTTTGGGGAGGAAATGCGCTGCCATTATTGCGGATTCAAAGAAAAAGTACCGCATGCCTGTCCTGCCTGTGGCGGCAACAAATTGAGTGCGGTCGGTTTGGGAACGGAAAGGATAGAGGAAAGTCTGTCCCTGTTGTTTCCCGAGGCCAGGATTGCAAGGATGGATTTGGATACTACTAGGAGCAAGTATGGATATCAAAGGCTGTTAGAGGATTTTGGTGGGGGCAATGTGGATATTTTGGTTGGAACCCAAATGATCACCAAAGGGCTGGACTTTGACAGGGTGACAGTGGTGGGGATTATGGATGCAGACAGGATATTGTATTTCCCGGATTTTCGTGCTGGGGAGCGGGCATTTCAACAGATCACCCAAGTGGCAGGTAGGGCAGGAAGAAGGGACAAAAGAGGCACGGTCATCATTCAGACAAGAAAACCTGAACAGGCCATTTTCGGGCAAATCATGTCAGGAGATTATAAAAATTTTTATGTACAGGAAATGGGGGAGAGGCAACGCTTTTTCTATCCGCCTTTTGTCAAGATCATCAAAGTCACCACACGACACAAGGACTTTAAAACAGCCGAAAGGGCAGCCAGGAATTTACATAACCTGATGGCAGAAATCCAGGTAAAAAAAATCCTCTTGGGTCCGGAAAAAGGCCTTGTCGGAAAAATCAAAAACCAATATATCTTCGAGTCCATCGCCAAACTCGATAAAGCCGGAAATGCCCAGGCCCACTTCAAATTGGAATTGCAGCACCTGATGGAGGAATTGCAGACCCATAAGGAATTTCGGGGAGTGAGGTTTGTGGTGGATGTGGATCCTTATTGATATGAAAACATTTGCCGATAAAATAATAGCCTATAATTCATCCCTTGAATTCAATAGGAAATTACCGGAGGGAATTCGGATAATGAATCCAATTCAGGAGGATGAAAATGAAAATAATAGCCTTGGAATATCCCCGCTATGTCATGCAATATAAATCCAAGGCAAAACAGGAGTATATTATAAAATATTTGAACGCATTCAATCAGGCAATATGACCCTACTTCCCATTGAAATTGACGAATCACTGAACGATAGATTCAGAGGAATACCTGAATGTGAAGAGGTGCTGAAGGTATTTGTTGGATTTTATAAGAAAGTGGGATTTACTAAACCTTGGATAGCTTATTTTGTGGCTGATTCCGATAATGAGATTGTAGGCGGGGGAGGATTTAAGGGCAAGCCGAAGGACAATACAGTGGAGATTTCCTACGGTACTTTTAAAGACCACCAAAGTAAAGGTGTAGGTTCAGCAATCTGCAGACAGTTGGTGTTGTTATCCCTTCAAACTGATCCCAACATAAAAATAACCGCAAGGACTTTACCTGATAATGGACCATCTATAGGAGTACTCAAAAGGAATGGTTTTGTATGTAAGGGAATAGTTAAGGATGAAGAAGATGGGGAGGTGTTGGAATGGGAGTTTCTTAAGTAGTTTTTTTTTTTTCATTAAATTCAAGACCCATAAAACACATACTCTATGAAATATCCCATTGGCCCTTTTATCGCACCTGAAGAAATTACTTCCGAAATGATTCAAAATTGGATCGAAGAAATAGAAATCTTTCCCCAAACACTGAGGGATGCTGTTCAAAATCTTTCAGAAAAACAATTGGACACAGCGTATCGGGAAGGTGGATGGACAGTGAGGCAGGTGGTACATCATTGCGCCGATAGCCATATGAACAGTTTTATCCGGTTCAAATTAGCGCTTACCGAAGACAATCCTACCATCAAAGGATACGATGAAGCAAAATGGGCTGAAATGCCGGACTATTTGCAGCTTGCTGTTGAACCAAGCCTAAAGTTGCTGGAAGGGTTGCATGCGCGGTGGGTGGTATTGTTAAGGTCTTTGACACCTGAAGACCTGAAAAGAACCTATTTCCACCCCGAAAAACAGAAGTCCATCCCCCTCGATGAGACCATAGCCCTTTATGCCTGGCATGGAAAGCACCATTTGGGACATGCGAAGATTGGGGCGGAATTGGGGAGGTAAGGGTTAAAACAGACTTGCCTGCACTGCCTGAGGTCTTTGTGCCTGAATACTGCCTTTCAGCATATCCTGCATCAGTTTGATAAATCCGGGTCTGAAATTATCAATATGGATTTTGATTTCTTTGCCTTCAAGACTTACCGGCCCGAGCAATCTTTCAAATCCTATCAGCATAGTCCAAACGGTATAAAAAGTCACCTCAGGCTGAAGTTCAGGCCTGATGCTACCGTCCTTCACTCCGTTGGAAACCATCTGAATTCCGATTTTGGCAGAATCGTGATGTATTTCCAGAAGTTTTTGGAAATGCACACTGTTTATAATCTTTGGGTCAATTTTTTCACGGAGTTTGGTATCGTTATACAGTTGGAGGATACCAAGAAAATTGAGGATGGCCTCATAGTACATTTTATTCTTTATTGAAAAATCAATATAGTTGTAGGCAACCTCGGTAAGCATTTCCAACCCGCTTCGGCCTTTTACTTTGATGGCATCCCTGAAAATATCCTTTAGTTCGTCAAAGGCTTTTTTGGTGACAGCCATATAAAGGTCTTCTTTGTTTTTATAATAAAAGTAAGTCAGACCTTTACTGATTTTTGCATTTTTGGCCACCTCATCCATGATGGTGGCATGATAACCTTTTTCGGTAAAAAGTTTGATTGCGACATCCAAAATCAATTTTTCTTTCTGCGACCTTTCCTGTGAACCCATTTTTTATACAGTTTTGAATTTGGGTCAAAGATATTAAATAACGGTCAGATATTTATCCGCCTTCATTTTTTATTTAGCCTATGTTTTTAAAAAGAATCAATCAACAATACAATTCACAAAGATTCTCCATTGCTGATTATTGAGGATGGTTTGGATTTCAGTGATGAGGGTCTGGGTACAGGTTCTGAAAAATCCGCTGTAAAACTCTTTGATCTCCAAATAAGATAATCTAAAACTATTTCTAAGTTCCAAGAGGTTTTCATTCATCTGTTGTTCTGTCAATTCTCCAACTTCAAATTGCCCCAGGATATCTTTTCTCTCCAGTTCAGTTTTTTCCAAAAGGGCTGCAATATCGTCTTTGTAAGCAATACCAATGGAAAACCTGCAAACCGCAAAAGTATTGCTGACATCTCTGAGTTTTACCTTTTGGACAATTCCCGGATTCAATGTATTGACACAATCGAATAAGGTAAGGTCATCACCTTCCAGATTATCCAGGTCAGCTGAACGGATACCATAAATACCATCCATTCCTTCTGAAGGCAAAGAGATAGGTTCCTCTTTGGTTCCACCATTGATTTTAAATTCAAAGAATCCCTGATGCACTTTATTGACCATCAATTCAATGTCGGCTTCTATATTTGCAGGATTTAGCGGTTCTTCATCCACGCAGGAGGCAAGCGAGAAAAGTAAAAGGAAAACCAAAAGGTTCAAAAATATTTTTGAAAAACGCATGGGAATTTACTCTTGTTTTAGCCAAATATAAGCAAAAGCAATCAAGCAGAATTTCGGAATCCGGAATTCTAGATCTGAGTTTTAGGCGACAGAAATAATAAAATACTGCTTTTTTCCTTTTTGAACCAATAAATACTTTCCTTGAAGCAGCGAATGCAATACAGGTAGATTCGGGTCGCTGATTTTTTCTTTGTTGATGGAGACTCCACCGCCCTGAATCATTTTGCGGGCCTCACCTTTGGAAGGGAAAATGATGAAATTCGTTTTTTCTGAAAGTAAATCAAGAATATTTTCCGCAGCACCGAATTCCGCTTTGGTTATGGTTGCCTGTGGCACTCCTTCAAAAACCTGCAGAAAAGTACGCTCATCCAGAGAAGCCAAATCTTCTGTAGAAGATTTTCCAAATAATATTTCAGAAGCCTTTACAGCCATCTCCAGTTCATTTTCTCCATGTACCATGATGGTCACTTCCCGTGCAATTTCCTTTTGAAGCTTTCGCAAATGTGGTGCCTCTGCATGTTCTTTTTCCAGCAATTCAATGGTTTCCTGGTTTAGGGTAGTGAAAATCCTGATAAATTTGGAAGCATCTTCATCTGAGACATTCAACCAAAACTGAAAGAATGCATAGGGAGAGGTTTTCGCAGGGTCCAACCAGACAGATCCACCCTCTGTTTTCCCGAATTTACTGCCGTCAGCTTTGGTGATCAAGGGAACTGTCAAAGCAAATGCCTGCCCACCTTCCATTTTTCGAATCAGTTCAGTGCCTGTCACAATATTTCCCCACTGATCCGAACCTCCCAATTGGATGGAAATATTATGGTTTTTCCAGAGGTGATAGAAGTCGTAGCCTTGGATCAATTGGTAGGAAAATTCAGTGAATGACAATCCGTTTCCGTCCTCAAGCCTTCTTTTGACCGAATCTTTGGCCATCATATAGTTGACGGTAATATATTTACCCACATCTCTGATAAATTCCAAAAAGGAAAATTTGGACATCCAATCATAATTATTGACCAGTTCAGCTTTGTTTGAGGCCCCTTCGTTGAAATTCAGGAATTTGCCAAGTTGCGACTTGATGCAGTCAACATTATGGTCCAGGGTAGATTTATCGAGAAGATTTCTTTCTGAAGATTTGAAACTTGGGTCTCCGATCATTCCAGTCGCTCCGCCGACCAGAGCATAAGGCTTGTGGCCGGCCTTTTGGAAATGCAAAAGAGTCATAACACCAACAAGGTGCCCTATATGCAAAGAATCAGCTGTAGGGTCAAATCCCAGATAGGCAGACGCCATACCTTTGTTCAGGTGTTCTTCTATTTCAGGAGTCATATCCTGCAACATTCCTCTCCAACGCAATTCTTCGATAAAATTATTCATATTAACTTTCTGACTTTTGAAGCTGCAAATATAGGAGTTAAGATTTTAGATTTTAGTAAGGAGAAGCGAGAAGCGGAGTGTCCCGTCCTGAATTTAATTGACACTTTTTTCATTGTTTTTCTTTTGTTTCAACCTCTCATCTTTCATCTAAAGAGATTGCCACGTCGCACGAAGGACTGTTCAAAATATCAAAGTTTCCCAAGTGCTCCCTACCAAAATCGGCAGGCAGGCTCGCAATGACGCGTCGACCCCCTACTTCGGACTTCCTAATTCCAACTTCAGCCACAATAAGCAAAGGAAACCGGATTACTTGAACCATTTCAG
>CAZLJT010000234.1:0-5891 GCA_964559905.1 uncultured Aquiflexum sp. | reverse complement strand
ACAGAAGCGACAAGGATACAGGAAGAGAACTACCTTCTCATGAGGATCCAAACGTTAATGCCGATAAGACACGTCGTAATGAAAAATTCGGAACGATGAGAAATCAACCCAATAAAAGGTCAGTTGGGTCGGATAAATAGAGAGTCGTGATTGCCCAACCCTCCCCAAAATTCAGGAGGGTTGCTTTTTCTCATTTTCTGAAAAAACGAAAAATCTATTCCAAGTACCATTTGCTAATAATATGGATTGCAAAATGCGGCTCAAGGACATAAAGTGGATTCTTAATCAGAACCAATATCATTTTTACAGTATACTTTTTTTTACAAATTCCTCTTATTCAATTCCTCCACTGCATGATTGGCCGCTCTTGCCGTGATAGCCATAAACATCAGCGTCGGATTTTGGGTACTGGTGCTGGCAAAACTGGCCCCATCGGTAACGAAAACATTTTTGCAACTGTGCAGCTGATTCCATTTATTCAAAAGCGATGTTTTTGGATCTTTTCCCATCCGAACTCCGCCCATTTCGTGGATATCAGATCCAGGTGCTGCATGGGAGTCTTCTACTTTGATATTTGTAAATCCAGCCTTCTCATACATTTCGGTTTGCTGCTCGATAAAATCAGCTGTCATTTTATCATCATTGTCCGTCCATTCCACCGAAAGGATGATTTTTGGAATACCATATTTATCTGTTTGATCCGTACTGAGACGAATATGGTTGGATTCTATGGGAACCGTCTCCCCTTGCATCCATGCTGCCAGGTGCCAGTTTCCATATTTCTGGTTCAGCAAATTATCCCTCAGTTCATGTCCGATCATACTGGTATCTGAACCTAAACCCCTACCTCCTGACATCCCTATCGAATATCCCCGGAGAAAATCGGTTTCCTGTTTAAAAACATTTCTGAATCTCGGAACATAAGCATGTCCGGCATGACGTCCTGCCGTAGCTTTATCAAAAAAACCTTCAAAAGTTGCATTTCCCTTTCCTCTATAATTATGGCAAGCCAAAAACTTACCCATCAAACCGTTGTCATTTCCAAGTCCGTTAGGAAATCTGGAGGATTTGGAATTCAACAAAATCGCATTGGAAGCAATGGTTGAGGCATTTACAAAAATGATTTTGGCATAAAATTCCATTGCCTCCTTGGACTGCCGATCAATTATCCTGACCCCTACGGCGCGCCCCTTGGACTCATCGTATAGGATGGATTCCACTACAGCGTCCGGCCGAATTGTCAGATTCCCCGTCTTTTCCGCCCAAGGCAATGTGGATGCATTGGCAGAGAAGTAGCCTCCATAAACACAGCCTCTGTTACACATCCCCTGGTTCTGACACTTGTACCTACCTTGCTGTTGATGGATTTCTTGAGGATCTGTCAGGTGGGCGCACCTACCCTGGATCAGGTGGCGATTTCCATAATTTTTCTTTAACTGTTCCTTATAGTAGTTTTCAATGCAACTCAATTCAAATCCTGGCTGAACGATAGAATCAGGGAGTTCTGGTAAACCATCCCTGCTTCCTGCTATACCCGCAAAGGTCTCCACATAATCCAACCATGGTTCAAGGTCTTTGTACCGAATTGGCCAGTCTACCGCAAAACCATCCCTCGCAGGACCTTCAAAATCATAATCAGACCATCGCTGAGTAGCCCTGGCCCAAAGCAGGGATTTTCCGCCCACGTGATAGCCCCTAAACCAACGGAAAGGCTTTTCTTCAATTATAGGCTGCTCATCATCAGCCATAGCCCAATGTAATGTTTCCTCTCTTAACCATCTCCCGCCACCTAATCCCGACCGCTTGTCAATGGGCACTGTACCTCTGAATTCAAACTCCCAAGGCGCTTTGGAAGCAGTTGGATAATCCTCCACATGACGGACCATCCGACCTCTTTCAAGGACTAGGGTTTTTAATCCTTTTTCAGTGAGTTCCTTGGCAGCCCAGCCACCACTTGCGCCTGAACCGATTACTATGGCATCATAGGTGCGTTTTTCTTTTGAATCTTGCAACATCTTAATTTAGGTTAAGCTTGAGAAGGAACTTCTACACATCCATTGAAAAAACCAGGAGCAACCTGATAGCCTCTATAGTCAGCCATCACCTCTTTCACTGTAGTGAATCCGGTGATTGTCTGTGCTTTCATCAGGTCAAAAAATTTCTTTTCATCTTCAACTTCCGAGGATGCCAAAGAAAGCAACAAATCTTCGCGATCTTCTTGGCTGGCTTTGTCAAAGGATTTCCCTAATTGGGATTTTGATTTTCCATCAAGGGAAGCCAATTGCGCTTTGACCATGTCCTGAGTTTCCTTTTCGTAACAATGCTCAAAAAGCCTGATCAAATACTTGTCAGTACCTGTACTCAGCGCACCAATCGGCTGGGCATCAGGAGTCGGAATGTTTGGAGGAAGACCTTCAGGAATAATCGTATCCGCGATAGCGGAAATCAGTTTTTCTTCCTTGAAAGTGAAAAAGCCTTTATGGGTCAATTGGTCAATAAGTTGCCATTTCCAATCTACTATAACCAATCCGGCAATACCTGTTACAGTACCACCGAGGATTTTAAGTGATTTTCTTCTATCCATAAGTGTTATTTTGGGATGAAATAATTATGTAAGATAAGGTATAGCTTTTTAAAATAGTATATCCTAAAACCTAAAATCTATCAATGGAAAATGGAAGGGATTGATGGGAGGAATGAACTTGGTAACTACAAAAATAAAGCCCGCATAAGAATCTCCCGATTTCAATTTTTAATTAAATTTACTCCAAAATATGAAAGGTAAAATAGATTTTAACTTGGATTGGCTATTGGGTACTGACTATACACAACCCATGAATTTTCTGATCATCGCCTTACTTTTATTTTCAGGGATTTTTATAAGGTATTTGATTTTGGCCATGGTCTACCACGAGTTGGTTTACAAAAAAATAGGTGATCACCAACCTTATCGAAGGCTACATCAACAAATCAAAATTCCGCAGGTAAAAAAGGAAATTTGGCATTCTTTTCTGGGGGCGGTTATTTTTGCGATCTCAGGTACGCTATTGCTGATTTTTTGGCAGCAGGGATTTACCAAATTGTATACAGAGCTTAAGGTTATGGATTTGATATGGATACCAGCTAGCTTTTTTTTAGCACTTTTTATCCATGAAACTTATTACTATTGGCTCCACAGATGGATGCACCGGCCAAAGGTACTGCGTCACTTTCATCACATTCACCACAATAGTCTTTATACGAGTTCCTTTACTTCTTTTTCTTTTCATCCGATAGAGGCGATTTTTCAGGCGGTATTTTTACCGGTTTTAGTTCTCTTCCTACCCTTGCATTTTACAGTTTTACTGGCTTTGTTGGTAACTATGTCCATCACAGCAGTAATCAATCATGCTGGTGTAGAAATATATTCCAGTTCGGCTATCCAATCCCCAATTGCACGGTGGATGGTGGGTGCTACTCACCACGATATGCATCATTTGAAATATAGATGCAATTATGGCTTATATTTCACATTCTGGGATGTGTGGATGGGTACAGAGGACGCTGGATTTGAGAAGCGATTTTTAGAACATACTTCAAAGAAAGATCTTGAAAAAGTAAAGTTAAATTCATGAAAGAGAAAACTTTGAAAAATAATGAAATCGATGGCAATGATGCTACATAGTATTTAAATTGTCAAATATTGATCTACTAAAAAATCTTTAAATTGGAATTCAAAATAAATCCAATCTTATGAAAAAGTTAAGCGTAATTTTTATTCTGTTGTTTATGGTAAGCCAAAGTATCCTTTTGGCACAAACAACCCCCAATGTAAAAGGAACTTGGATCATGCAAGTCGAGACTGATGCCGAAAGCGGTTCACCGACTTTTTTTTTAGAGCATGTAGATGCCACTAATCTGAAAGGGACCTATTCAGGTCTATTGGGAAGTTCTGATGTAAAGGGGACACTTAAAGGCAATATCATTCATTTGGAATTCAAAATCAGTGGCGAAACCATTAAATATGATGGAACATTGAATGGAGACGAAATGATAGGTGAAGTAAAATCGTGATCAATGGCTCAAGGAACTTTTATAGGAAAGAAGAAAAAGACCAATTGAAAGGAAGTGTATTAAATCAAAAAAACCCGGAAATACCGGGTTTTTTTGATTTAATAAGACTAGAGGTTAAAGTCTTTTGATCCTGATATTTCTGAACCAAACTTCATCTCCATGGTCCTGAAGGGCAATTTTCCCTTTTTTGTATTTTCCAAAACCAGGCATGTCTTTGAATTTGGAATTGGACACCATCTCTTCCCATTCAGGAGTCCACATCATGGTAGATACTACCATCACTCCATTCAAATGCAATTCCAATTTACCGTCTTTAGCAATGATTTCAGCAAGATTCCATTCTCCAACAGGTTTGACTGTTTCTTCGCTTGACTCGATGAGATCATAAAGATCTCCAGCACGATGGGTTGTAATTTTGGCATCAGGATGTCCATCATTGTCTAAAACCTGCATTTCCGGACCGGTCATCCAAGGATAAGCATATTCAGAAGAATCCTTCACAAAGAAAATAATACCGGAATTTCCATTTGGTGCAATTTTCCACTCTACTTGAAAATGATAATTTTCAAACTCCTCATTGGTCACAATATCACCTCCATCTCCTGTTTGCCAACCGTCCTTGTTTTTGGCATCCAGATAGATAGCTCCATCTTGAACTTTCCAAGCATTTCCTACCTCCCCACCACCATATTTGGACCAACCTCCAAATGTCTGCCCATCAAATAGACTTTCCCAATCACTTTCTTCCACAACTGTTTCGGTTACTTCATCCACTTGCTTTTCTCCTCCCCCACAGGCATAAGCTGTAAAAGCCAGTGCAATTAATAAAATCAATGATTTAGTGTATCTCAATTATTTTAAAATTAAAACGTATTTAACAATGGTTTCAACGTCTTCCTTGCTTAAATGTGGATGTGCAGGCATGGGCACTTCTCCCCAAACTCCTACATTCCCTTGGATAACATGGGAGGTCAACAATTCCACATTTTCTTCAGTATTTTCATATTTGGCAGCAACATCTGCATAAGAAGGCCCTACAATTTTCCTCTGTATCATGTGGCAAGCCGTACAACCTGCCTCTTTCGCTTTGGCGGAACCTGCAACAAATACAGGGTCGTCTTTGTATTTCTCCTCTAAGCTGACAGGGGCTGCTGCAGGAGGTGGAGTAGATGTACTTGTTTCTGTGGAAGAGCTTGATCCCCCGCCACCACAAGAGTATGTCAATGTTGATAAGGCAATTAAGCCAATGGTCAATGATCTAATAATTTTCATAATTGATATAAATATGGATAATAAGTTAAATTCCTAATATTTTTTTGTTGAATGCCTCATCAGCACCTGTTCCCGCAAAATCATCAAAGGCTTTTTCTGTGACCCTTATGATATGGTCTTCTATAAACGGAGCACCTTCTATGGCGCCTTGCTCAGGATGCTTGATAGCACATTCCCATTCCAAAACTGCCCAACCATCATAATTGTATTGGGAAAGTTTGCTAAAGATACCACTAAAATCTACTTGACCATCTCCCAAAGAACGGAATCTTCCCGCACGGTCTACCCATCCTTGGAAACCGCCGTATACCCCCTGTTTTCCAGTAGGGTTAAATTCGGCATCTTTCACATGGAACATTTTGATCCTATCATGATAAAAATCAATGAATTGTAGATAATCCAAGCACTGCAAAACAAAGTGGCTTGGGTCATAGAGAATATTTGCCCGCTTGTGGTTATTCACTTTTTCCAAAAACATTTCGAAGGTAATGCCATCATGAAGATCTTCCCCGGGATGAAGCTCATAACAGACATCAACCCCATATTCATCAAAAGTATCCAAAATC
>CAZLJT010000233.1:0-5903 GCA_964559905.1 uncultured Aquiflexum sp. | reverse complement strand
GAAAGAGGATGTTTATTGATAAGCCCATGACAGCATCCTTGAAAGATGCGATAGCAATTTTTGAAGCTTCAGATAAATTCAAGATTCCGGTATTTTCATCCTCTTCCTTAAGGTATATCACTGGAATAGATAAAATTGACAAAAAAACAGTTGTGGGGGCTAGCGCCTTTAGTCCCGCGGAATTGGAACCAACACATCCGGATTTGTTTTGGTACGGTATTCATGGAGTGGAAACATTGTTTACAGTGATGGGTACAGGTTGTGAATCCGTGGTAAGGGTCAGTACCAAAGATACCGATATCGTGGTCGGAACCTGGAAGGACGGTCGGATAGGGACATTCAGAGGAACCCGATCCGGCAAACATGATTACGGCGGAATGGCATTTACCGAGTCAGGAAATATCGTTTTGGGTCCCTATGCAGGATATGAACCCTTATTGCTGGAAATTGTAAAATATTTTGAAACCGGAATTGTTCCAGTACAACCAGAAGAAACCCTTGAAATCCTTGCCTTTATGGAGGCAGCTGATGAAAGTAAAAGATTTGGGGGGGGAAGGATTTTGTTGAAAGAAATTTGGGATAGAGCAAGAAGATAGTCAACTCAGGTTTGTCAACTTAGTAAAAGGGAAACACCTCGGCAAGCTCGGTGCCCGGTAGCTTTATAGCTTGAAGAAGGGGGGCGAGCCTGCAGAGGCCATTTGGGAGATTTACATTTACTTGTAAGAAGGTGCGTAATCAATCATTAATTCAAAAAAAAGGCCAAGGAAAGATTAAACCTTCCTTGACCAATTCTCCTTCCATATCTTAAACTCAGAAAGAGAAACCCTGAACCTTGCAAAACTCCCTTCGTGGATGGCAAGTAATTCACCTTCCACAAATTCCGCAAACTTGTCACGATCTTCTTTCGGAAGTTTTGCTGCTTTTGATTTGATCAATTCAGAACCTTCTTTGGGACTCAGATTTACTGAGATGATCTCAGTGATCAGACTTTTGATTTCATCCCTGTATTTGGTCCTGAAAGGATCCGGCTCGCTGACATTCTGTCGAATCGCTGCATAGCGAACGGCAGATTTCTCATAGGCCCACATAAAGATATCCTTCAACAGATCCATTTGATTCAATTCATAAACCCCGAGAATTCCCTGAGTGTAAAGTTCATTGGGAACTTCCACAAAAGAAATCGGTGAAAGGTTATGCTTGAACAATGGAATATTGGCAGCCAATCGGGAAGTCCTTTTATTGACATCATCAAAAGGCTGCAAATAAGGAAGATGCACCATCATAAAGAATGCTTGCTCAAAAGGATTCTCGATGGCTTTTGCTTTTTCCAAAATCAGATCAAACTGCTCCGCTATCAATTGTGGGATGGACAGTGGAGTATAAGCCGATTGATATATGCCAACCGGAATAGACCTCAACCTACCGATTGAATTTGGATCCCGCATCAGGTTATCAGCCAATACTGCATGAAGATTCAACAGGATATACTTGTTGAAATCAATTTCCTCTCCCAACTCAACCAAAAACTCAATCGCATCCTTGTGATTGATGATCATTTGGGCCTCCTCCAGGGATTTGCCCTCAGCAGACTCACCCAATTCAATCAACCTTTGGGTATCCAACAAAGAATAGGTATTTCCTTCCAACCTGCTTGAGTTCCAGGAAAGGTCAATCAACAACCTGTTCAGGATTTCCTTGGCATGGGTCCCGGCAGGTTGATTTTTATTGTTGGTTTGACCCAATAAAGTCAGTTTATGAATTTCATCATAAGTCAGGTAGGCATCAAAATTTGGTCTGTAAGATTTCAGAAGGTTCAAATTGTAACCCACCTTTTTTCGTTCCAAAAGCGGTTTTGACAGATAAGTAATAATTCCCTTCCCCTCTTTGGAAATTGAAATACCCTCTTTCTTGGGACGGATAAGTTTTTCCTGCTCTTTTTCCATGGCAAGACTAAGCCCATGAGAAATATGGTATTTGGTTGACTTTGATCCACCTGAGGTGTAAATTTCTTCTTCCTCCTTCAATGTCTTGAGTCGACGTTGTAAAGTCCTTAGTTCCAAATCCACCCCATCACCATGCAGGATATCTTCTATAGAAGCTCCATAAGGGAACCTTTCTATAATCCCTTTGATAACCAGCAAATCTCTTTTTGCAGATACATTAACCATTGTCGCTGATTTAATTATTCACGACAAATATGCGACAAATATTTAGAATTAATAATTTAAACGACAATATTTTATATATTCACGACAAAAGTAATTGCTGCATTTATAAAAAGTTCAAGAATCACGAGGTATTTATTTTAGATTTTGATGAAAGACAACTTTGCCTTCCTTAATGACTTTTTGAACATAAATCTGACTTCCTTCATCCAAAGAAAAAACAACCACATCATTATTTTGATCCAATTCCATAAAGGAGGCTGGTATGGTTGAGGCCATTTTCCAGGCTTCTGAAAGGGATTTCAAATTCCTGTCAATTAAATATTGCACTCCCTCCAATAAATTTTTACTCGCCCCGGCCAAAAGTCCATTTCCATGCTTTAAAGCCAGTTTTCCGTTTGGTTCCAATATCACCTGTTCACCGATATGAGTGCTATACTCTCCTGCTTCCATGCCACAAAACATCGTACTGTCACTTACCAAAAAAGCCTTTTCACCTTTAGTTTTTAAAACTACTTTAAGAAAAGATTCCCCCAAATGAAAACCATCTGCAATCAGACTGGCATACAACCCATCATGGGCCAATTGATCCCAAAGGATATTGGGGTGCCGGGGAAGCATCAAAGGAACGGCATTGCCCAAATGGGTAGAAAGGCTGGCACCAAATCCCACAGCTTTCGAAATTTCTTCTGAGGATGCCAAGGTATGGCCAATACCTACCATAATTCCTGATTTACGACATTTTTTGATCAAATCCATTGACCCTTCCAATTCAGGCGACAAGGTTACCAACTTTATCATTCCCCCTGAAGCATCCTGAAATTCTTCAATCAATTCCCAGTTTGGAGACTGAATATATTTAAGATTGTGCGCCCCTCTTGCCCCATCTAAAGGAGAAATAAAAGGCCCCTCTAGGTGAATACCGCCAATGCAGGAAGCAATCAAAGAGTATTGGGTAACAGCCTGACGAAAAGTTTTAAGTATACGAAGTATATTATCCCTGTCATTGGTGATCAGGGTTGGAAAAAATACTGTCACTCCCATGCTAAGGAGATATTGAGTAGCTTGTAATATTTCTCCCACAGTGACATTTTCATTGTTGAAATCCACCCCATTGATACCGTTCACCTGCAGGTCAGTCAAACCCGGTGCAAAAAAAGGAAGTGCATCTGATTTATTTGGAATAGGTTTGATACGGGTTTTAATGAGTTTGTTTTGGGTATTGATCAAGGTATAATGTCCGTTAAACAGGTCTTTTCCAATGGTTTCTTTTTCCAAAGTAAATTGTTCTATGTAGGCATCTTTGTCCGTAAACAAATGGCAATTCCTATGTAGCCTCAATATCGAAGCAGGGCATTGGGTTTCGATTGGGCCGTAAAGCGCTGTTTTCAATGCTTCCTTTTTATTTTTACCCGGAACAACACAGGAAATAAAATCTGCATTCAACAGAGCGGGAACAGTTAGGGTAAGCGCATGTTTAGGGACTTTCTGCAAATTGGGAAAACAGCCATCATTTACCTGCTGCTGTCGGCATGCAGCATCAAGTGCTACCTTTTTAACTGTTGCAGGATCATTGAATAAGGCTACAGGAGGGTCGTTAAATGCAATATGTCCGTTTTCCCCAATTCCCATACAGACAATATCAATCGGGGATGCTTCTAAAAGGGAAGCATATCGGAGACATTCTGACTCGGGGTCATTATTGCCGTCAATCAGGTGGATTTCCCTGAAGTTTACTTTTTCAAATATTTTATCTTCGAGAAAATTAGCAAAAAGGGCAGCATGATCTTTTGGCAGTCCGAGATACTCATCCATATGAAATGCAGTGATCCTGTTCCATGGGATGTCCTTGATGTTTACCAATGATTCCAGAAACTCATTTTGGGAAGGTGCCGCTGCAAATACCATCCTTATGGATTCTTTTATGGAAAGTAATTCAAGGATTTTTGACGCCACAACTTTTGCTGCAGCCTCACCCATTTCCTTCCTCGAATCGAAAACATTTACTTCCATTTTTATTCTTGACTTATGGATTTTAGAAGCGATTTGACATTTTCCGGAACCCTTTTGATTTGAATCAATCCGATACCTGCATACACTATGGCAGACACAATCAAAGGTAAACTGACCTGTAAAGCCAAACTACTGATTTCAATGTTTTTGGTCAAAATAAATGTCAACAAACCTGAAAATATAGATCCAATGGCCGCAATCGGCCCGCAGGACCTGAAAGCGGGAATTAAGCCAAAAAGCATCGGGATCGCAATCGGGCCTACCAAAGCTCCAAACCAGGAAATGATCAATCCCAGAATTCCACCGAAATATTCATATTGAAGTGCAATCAGGATGGTCATACTGGTGAAGATGAAGGTGGTAATCCTAGCAACTAACAGAGAGGATTTTCCACGGCTGAACTTTTCCGAAATTGTGGGCAAAATATCCCTGGTAATTACTGCTGAAATGGTATTGATGTCCGAGGAAGTCATTGACATGGTATTGGCGAATAATGAAGCGATGACCAATCCCACCAAACCAGATGGTAACAACAGAAGGGTCAATTCTCCATAAGATTGACTTGGGTCAAGCAAATCAGGTAATAAAATCGGAGCTGCCCACATGGGGAAAAATAAAATCAAAGGCCAAATCAGGTATAAAATCCCCGAAAGCCTAGCTGCTTTGATGGCCTGATCTTCGGATGGTGATGAAATATATCTCGTAGCCAAATTCCATTGACCTCCGTTGTAAGACAGGAAATTGATAAATAGAAAGGCCAGAGCAAAACCTACCCCGTATGGTTCATTGAAAGGTTGACTGTTTTTGGAAGGAAGCTGATCCCATATGGTGAATAGACTTTCAAACCCGTCCATGTATTGCAATACGGCCACAAACATCACGATTCCTGCCATTAACTGAACAATAAATTGGGTGAAATCTGTGATTACCACCGCCCAAAGGCCACCGAAAGTAATATAGAGAAGTGAAATCCCTCCTGATATCAGTATGCCAACAGGGAGGCTGATTCCAGTAAATACATTGAGTAAAATGGCAATTGCTGCCCACTTAGCACCGATATCAAACAACTTTAACAAAACCCCACTCCAGGCCATAATCTGTTGGGTAAGGAGGTTGTAGCGTTTTTGAAGAAATTCCAAGGGGGATTGAATCTGAAATTGTTTCCTCAACCTCACCCATAACACAGGGAAAATGCGGGCACTGGCAAGTATAGTGGTACCGATAGTCAAAGCCCACCAGAAATAAACCGATACCCCATGGGTATAAGCCAAAGCTGCATAAGCAACGAATACAGCACCACTATATCCCGAAACGTGATGGGAAATCCCGGAAAGCCACCAGGGTAAATTGCCCCCTGCCACAAAATAATCTTCAGCGCTTCTGTTTTTGAAATAGGCATATATCCCGATGGCCAGCATCAAAAGGAAAAACAGTCCTATAATAAAAAGGTCTAAGTTGGTTAACTTCATTGTAACTTTGGGCTATTGGGAGAAAATTGGGGGAACTTTCAAAGTGTCGGTTCCCAACCTGGTTGGTATTCCCTGCTCCAATATTTTGAAGCTTCCTTACTGTTAAGAATTTGACCATTCTTTGGGTTTATATTTAGAGTTTCTCCTGAGCGTTGCGCAATATTCCCCAATTGTACCAAAAGAGTGCTTGTCTGTCCTCCATTGATTTCTGCTGCCAAAGGCGTTGATCGGCATAAACCTTGTCGACATCCTCATT
>CAZLJT010000232.1:0-5928 GCA_964559905.1 uncultured Aquiflexum sp. | reverse complement strand
AAAGTTAAAAGCTTAGTCATTCCGTTCCAAATGCGCAAAGTGCTAATAACAATAATTGGCACATAAATTGCGAAAGACGAAAATGAATATGAAATACTTTATAATACTCGTCTTATTGATAATCAGTCCTTTGATGGTTTCGGCCGGGGATAAAAGACCATCTTCAGATGAAGCTTTGAAAATCCAGGAAGGCATTGCCAGTTACTATGGGAAAAGGTTCCATCTCCGCAAGACAGCCAACGGAGAGATTTTTGATATGACCCAAATGACAGCGGCCCATAAGAATCTTCCCTTTGGCACCATGCTGAAAGTGACCAACCTGAAAAATGGAAAAGTAGTTTGGGTTCGGATCAATGATCGCTTGCCGCAGACTTCTAAAAGAATCATAGATCTGTCCAAAGGCGCTGCAGAAGAATTGGATATGGTACAGGATGGTATCGTTAAGGTTAAACTTGAAGTACCTGATTTGGAAACAATGGCATCCCTTTTGGAGCATTATCAGGAGAATAAACCTCTAAGCCTCAGGTTAAGAATATATGAATCACTAATTGAAGCTGAATTTAAAAAGCCTGATTTTTCAGCCTTTACTTTTGAAATCAACGTTGAGAGTGGATTAATTGGATTGTATTGATTTTTTGAATTTTGAAAAAAAATCCCGACGTCAAATTAATGACCCGGGACTCATTTTTTGTAAAACACTGGTTCAATGTTTAAGAACCAAAAACATACCTCACATTAAAACCAAAACCACCTGCTCTAAATGCTGTTGTCTCTACGATATCTACACGTGGCCTCCAATCGAGAGATAAGGAAATCGGCACTTCCTTAAAGGTATATTCCAAACCAATCTCACCACTCACACCCAAAACAAACGGATCTCCTATCAATAAAGAAGGACCCACACCTGCATACCAATGAAATGCTTCTTCTCCTAATGGTCTGTAAACAAAATTCCATAGAGCTTCTGCGCCCATTCCCCTGTCTCCAAAAGAAAGGTCTGCATGTACCCTACTGAATTCTCCCAATGCAAAAACTCCATCAATAGCAACGCTATTTCCGAGAACATCACCAAATCTTAAACCTATTTCTTGGGCTTGGGACTGATTCCAAACCATCATCAAACAAAACACAAAAGGTAAGAATACTATTTTTTTCATAGTTTTAAATTTAGATTTAACTTTCAATACTCAAAAGTATCCATTATTTCTTAAAACTTAGATTTTCTAAAGATGCTCACTTATAATTACTATTGAAATTTAATGGTTTCCTTTAAAATAATGGGTTATTTGGTAGGGTCAATTATAGAGAGTAGCTCATCCGGTGCCACAGCCGGAATCAATGAATGCTTGAAATCCTTTAGGTTTCTTGTCACAATATAATCCACCATACCAATTGATACTGCTGAAAAAATCTCTGTGGCAAATTTTGTAAACACGCCCCGATTTGACAGAAAATCAATGAGGACATTGGTATCAAGATAAATTTTCATTATAAATGCTTTTTTCCCAGATATTCCCTGAGTTCTTTTTCTTCATCAAAATTTTCCGGAAGTTGGATTTTGCCTGAGAGTCTTGAGATTTTTTTCTCTATTTCAATGTCATTATCTTCCAATACCAAAGTTTTAAGATAGTTTTCCACAATACCGGATAAACTCCTGCCTGTATGCTGCGCATATTGTTTAGCCTTTTCAATTGTGGATTCATCAACAGTAAGTGTCAATTTTTTAGTCATGCCACATGTTTTTATTTTCAGTTGTAAGAAAATGTAAAAAATTTTTAGTGAAAACTTGCTTTTTAATAATGGGGGGGGGTATATTAGCCTAATAATTAGAAATTCACTCTTATTAAAAGTCGTAATTAAATTTAACTAAAAAAACCTATGAAAAATATCCTTAAAATTTTTGCAATGATTTGTTTTTTCGTAACAACTATGCTTTCACTTTCCAATTTAGACAATGGAGTCAATGCCCAAACTAGTAATTGGCAAATGCCTGAACCAAGATATTGTCCACAATCATTAATGTATGCGACTGATTGTAGTGCAGCTGGAATGGGATGCATAACTGTACAATGTAAAATAATAATTAATTGAAAAATTATAATCTTTATAATATTCTTCTTATTATTTTAAATTTTCACGTTAAAAATCAAAGACGGAGTGTTTGATATTAATGCGTCTTTTTCCTTAAGGAAAATATGTTTGGGTCTCATGATGTTGTCTTATAGCTGCAATTCCAAACAAGTAGATAACAAGGCGATTGAAGGTTTCGATCAGAAACCCGAGTTTACAATATTTGTTGAAAAAGAAATAAACGTGGAAAATCTTTTTGAAATCAATCAGATTGTTCCACTGGAAATTGACAAAGAAAATTTTCTTGTTGATATATACCGGCTTCAAGTTTTTGAGGATAATTTCTTTTTATTGGACAGGGCTTTTGGAACCCTGTTGAGGTTTTCTGGAGACGGGAAGCAAAAATCGGGGAGTTTGGAAATGGCCCGGAGGAAACTCCTGACATAGCAGATTTTGCGCTTGACGGGAAAGAGGAAGAATTGATTTTGCTGAGCATTGAGGAGAGGTCAATTTCCTTCTTTGATTTGGACGGAAATTTCAAAAGGAAAATCAGATTGAAAAACCAATCGGATATGTTGTCAATCAATCAGGACCGGAATATAGGAATGTCTATCACTTATTTCAATGAAGACTATTCCAATTTTGAGTTGATCGATAATTTAGGCAAAAGTATACAAACATTGTTTCCATTTCCACAAGGTGTTTTTCCGATTGGCCTGAAAAATATCTCCGGCCATATCACTCGGAGTCCTTCGGGAGGATTTTTGTATCAAGAGCCTGCCAACAGTGTGATTTTTGAGATCAAAGGTGATGAAGCATATCCAAAGTACCAATTCGAAAGTAGGGATCCCATGTGGCCCCGGGAAAAAAAGCATCAATTAAATGAATACTTTCAGGAAGTCGCGTCGGGGAAAATATCCTTTCCGACACGTTTTTTTGAAGAATCGGAGGGCCATCTTTTTTTTGGGTGGAATCAAAGAAAACGTCCTTCCTCCCAGAAAGTTGTTGATTTTAGAATTGGGGTATTTGATAAAGAAACCAAACAGACCTTTATAACAAAAGAGTGTAAATTATCTGGATTGATGTCTGGGCCCATGGCTGTAGAGGGCAATTCCATTTACTTTATTATTTCTATGTACCATCTAATGGAGTTGTCGGAAGAACCAATTCTGGAGAAACAAAAAAATGCCCTTGCTCAAATTCAAAAATCAAAACCGGATATGGATACACCTGTACTAGTCAAAATGAAATTGAAATAATTCTTTAATACTTTTATACAATCTCATTTTCAAATCGGGATTCAATTTATTTAGGTAATGCACAGATTTTGTCTGTGCATCAGTTCTTATTTCAGGTGAGTCAATCCATAGTATGAAATTCTTATTGGAGGGTAATAAAGAAGTTGAATAGTGAATTTCAGGTATTCAATAGATTTCCTTCAAATCTTTTAACAAATTTAGTTTTGACTTTTATTAATTATTTAGTTTTTTTGAAAATCCACTATACCTTACAACCTTATGCAACATATCAGGCTCTTGGTAATTTTTATTTTTCTCATTCCGATTTGCATGTCCTGCACAGAAGAAAAGGAAGCATCCCAGGACCAGCCACTTGAATCTTTTCGGGCTGAGGTGGCGGCTACAACTGTCCGCACCGCTATGGTTGAAAAGAAAACTTTTGATTACCTGATCAATGCATCGGGAAAGATCGAGGCCGTAGATCAGATTATGGTAGTGGCAGAGAGATCGGGTTACCTGGATGAACTCTCAGTCAAAGAGGGGGATTATGTGGAAAAAGGGAAAACCCTCGCCCAAATGGATCAGACCGAAAGTCAGATCAAACTTGAAAAAGCCAGGATAGCGCTAAAAAATGCTATGATAACTTATCAGTCAGAAGCATTTAATTTCCCCACCATTCTCAATGACTCCACTGACCTGCGCAAGCAGGAAATAGAGGAATACCTGATGGTCAAAAGCGGTCAATATGCCGCTGAGATTGATTTGAAAGAGGCAGAACTCGACCTGGAAAAAACCATCATCAAAGCTCCCACCTCCGGCCGTATCGCTGACCTCAAAACCAAAAGGGGCAGCATGGTCAATGCCGGGGACGAACTTTTTGAAATCATCAATACCAACCAACTGGAACTCAAAGTCAAAGTCTTGGAATCGGACATCAACCTGATTTCGCTGGGCCAAAAAGCGGAGATCTTTCCGGTTGGGGGAGCTGCGGAAGGCATCACGGGAACAGTCAAAAGCATCAATCCCAAGGTGGATGAAAACGGGCTTGTTCAGGTGGGAATCCTGATCGGCCAAACCAAAGGGTTGCTGCCTGGAATGAATGCTCGTGCAATCATCCGGGCACCACAGAACAACAGCATCGTCGTACCCAAAGGAGCATTGGTGTACCGTTCCCAAAGGCCTGTTGTCTTTACGATTGAAAAAGACGAATCCAAATGGAATTATGTAGAGGTAGGAAAGGACAACGGGAAGGAAGTGGAAATCCTGAGCGGCATAGAACCGGGTATGACCGTAATCACCTCCAATAACTTACAACTGGCCCATCAAGCACCGGTACAAATCATAAAAGACTAAGCGGGATGGTAAGGTTTTTATTGGCAAGACCCATAGCTGTTTTGATGACTTTTTTGGCACTGATGGTTTTTTCAGTCATTGTGTTCAAAACTTTACCCATTTCCCTGCTGCCGCCAATCGATGTCCCACAGATAGTGGTCAAGGTCAATTACCCCAATGCCTCTCCTGAAGCCATAGAACAAAATGTACTTTCACCTATAAGAGAAGGACTGATGACCTTAAACGGACTGGAAGATATGGAAAGCAAGGCTGGATCTGAAGTGGGGACCATCCGCCTGACCTTTGATTTCGGTACCAAAATGGAACTGGCCTATATTGATGTCAATGAAAAGATTGACCGGATGACCAATTCGCTGCCCTCGGATCTGAGCCGCCCACAGGTCATCAGGATCAATACCAATGATATCCCGGTTGTAAGGGTACAGGTAGTTCCAAAAGCAGGATTTGATTTTACCGAAATCAGTCTCCTGACCGAGAATGTGCTTAAAAAAAGACTGGAGCAATTGGAAGGCGTTTCATTGGTCGATATCAATGGCAAAAAAGACAGGATCATTACCGTCAGCCCCAACAAATCGGCACTCAGGGCTTTGGGCATGTCCGAAGAAAATGTCATCAATGCCATCAAATTCGGTAATGAAGAACTTCCCGGAATCAGTGTGGAAGATGGTCAGTTCCGGTATTACCTCAGACTTGCTACCCGGGTCGATTCTCCTTCGGACATTATGAAACTGCCCGTTACCTCCGAAGAGGGCGTGACCATCGATCTGGGAAGGGTAGCTGAGGTCCAATATGAGATCAATGATGTATTGGGATACCATCTATTTGGTGAGAATGAAGGCCTCGTCATCACTGTCCACAAACAGGCCTCTGCCAAAATGAACGAGTTGCTTCCAAAGGTTTATGAAGCCATTGACATTTTTAAGGAAGATTATCCACAGGTAGATTTTGAACTAACTCAAGACCAATCGGTACTGCTCAATGCTGGTATCAGCAACCTGCAGACGAGTTTGCTGTTTGGTGGACTGTTTGCTTTTGGGGTGCTATTTGTATTTATGGGCAATTACCGGACTCCGGTGATTATCGGCATCTCCTTGCCGACTTCATTGTTGATCAGCTTTTTGGTTTTTTACTTTTTTGATATTTCCATCAATGTCATTTCCCTGTCAGGGCTTGCATTGGGTCTGGGGATGTTGATTGACAATTCCATCATTGTATTGGATAATATCACCAGAAAAAGAAAAGATGGCCTGCCGCTTTTTGAGGCCTG
>CAZLJT010000231.1:0-5940 GCA_964559905.1 uncultured Aquiflexum sp. | reverse complement strand
CTCCAGTTTGGTTGGCCAAGCACATCAGGACCCAAAGCACATCAGCCATTTCATCAGCCATATTGACTTCTTTATCCGACTCTTTGAAAGATTGTTCTCCGTATTTTCTGGCCATTATCCGGGCCAACTCCCCTACTTCTTCCATTAAAATGGCAGTATTGGTCAGTTCGTTGAAGTACCTGACGCCGACAGTTTTGATCCATTCATCGACCAACTTTTGCGCTTCCGATATGGTGATATCTTTAGACATTCAATCTGTTAAAAGTATAGGTCACCAAAGTATTTACCCAGGCTTGGGACTTATAGTCATAAATCCTTTGTGGCACAGAAACTTCAATCTGAAACTGATTCAATAACTCGATAGCTGTAACCTGCCCGATTTCTGTAGTGGCTGTATAATTTTTGACTATGGAGAATTCTCTGCTATCCGGTCTAAATTCCACACTGAGAATCTTCAATGAATTCACATATCTGATCAATGGAATATTATCAGGAAGGGTAGTAAGTATAGAAGCTTCCATAAATGTAATATTGAATACCTCAGGGGTACCCCGCAAAAAAGTGAGCAATACATTATCGAAATTGACACCTTGCGATTCCTCTAACTGCTTTTTCATGTCGCTGGTGACTTCTCCTACATTCAGAAAATCAAATTGGCCATCCGTTTCAATCTTTGTCAAAAGATAAGTCCCATAAAGACTGATCATAGGTTCTTCTGGATCAGAGTTGCAGGAAATCATACTTAGCAAAAAAATCAAACCCAAAATTCCAAATGGAATAATTTTCATTTTTTCAAACATAATCTTCACCTTTCTTTTTAGCATCATTAACGAATTCCCTGAATTTTTTCTCACCGTCCAATTTGCAGATCAGCAAAACATTTTCTGACTCATTGACAAGGTAATTGTCCAATCCCTCCACCACTACCAGCTTTTGGGAACTTACTTTTATAAATGAGTTTTTGGTATCATACAAAATTGCATTAGCTTCCACAACATTATTGTTTTCATCTCTATTTTGAATTTCATGAAGACTGAACCAAGACCCCAAATCCGACCACCCAAACTCTCCTAAAACTGTATAAACTTCATCGGCTTTTTCCATGATACCGTAATCTATGGAAATATTTTTGACTAAAGAATAAGCTTTTTTGATAAATGCCTCTTCCTGGGGCTTATTGTAATGGACCATTCCTTCTTCAAACACTTCCGAAATATCTGGCATATACTTCTCAAATGCCTTTACGATACTTTTTACTTTCCAAACAAACATCCCTGAATTCCAGACAAAATCTCCACTTTCAATAAATGCCTTTGCAAGTTTAACATTTGGCTTTTCTGTGAAGGTCTTCACCTTTTTAACAGGGTTGCCATGATTGCTGATATATTGAATATAGCCATAACCAGTCTCAGGCCTATTGGGTCTTATCCCCAAAGTAATTAAGCGATCGTCCTGATCTGCAGCTTCTATAGCAATTGCCATAGTACTATAAAAATTACCCTCCTGAATAATCAAATGATCAGCTGGTGTGACTATAACCTTGGCTGATGGGTGTTTTTTAAGGATACGGTAACTTGCATAAGCTACACAAGTGGCGGTATTTCTCCGCAGAGGCTCGATGAGAATCTGATCCTTGGGTATATCCGGAAGTTGCTCTTCTACTAATTTATAGTATTTCCTATAAGTGATCACATAAAAACGGGTCTTATCGGACAGTTTCACAAACCGGTCATAGGTCATCTGCAACAAGGTCCTTCCTGTTCCAAGTATATCTAAAAATTGTTTGGGTCTATTGTATCTACTATAAGGCCAAAACCGGGAACCGATTCCTCCTGCCATTATCACAACATATGGTTTATCCTGCATCTGGTTTTTTTAAATGACCGATTAATTCTTACATCTATCAATATGTAAAAATACCTATAATTATCCAACATTGACCTCTCTAATTCTGAGTTTCATTTTGTACAAATTACCACTTACTTAATTTTTAAAGTAAAATTCGAAATGAATGTTATTATCGTAAATTGAAAGAAATGGACATTGATTCACAAATTATTTTGGTTTGATTTTTTTTTGGATGGGTTATCAAACTCATCATCAACTAAAACAATCATACCTGAGACGAAAATGTATATCGTTTGGTTAAGTTTAATGACGGAACTATTAATAATTTTTGTTAACTTCAAACTTGCTGATGAATTGCCTAAATTTAGATCAGATGTAGAAAAAAAATCCCTTAATATTTATCGGATTTCAGTGAAGATAATATTGAAATGAAATGACAGCTGTGGATCAAAGTGTAAAAGAAAAATTAAAAAAAATATTCGGTTTCAATCAGTTCAGAGGAACTCAAGAGGCTATTGTAGAAAATGTTTTAAATGGCAAAAATACTTTTGTCATCATGCCTACAGGTGCGGGCAAATCGCTTTGTTATCAATTCCCTGCCGTTGTAAGTGATGGTACAGCCATTGTTATATCTCCTGTGATTGCCTTGATGAAAAATCAAGTGGATCAACTGAATGCATTTGGCATCAATGCCCATTTTCTAAATTCAACGCTAAATAAATCCGAAACAAACAAAGTCAAAAAAGAGGTACTTTCCGGTAAAACCAAGCTCCTTTATGTAGCTCCTGAATCCCTTACCAAAGAAGAAAATGTACTGTTCCTCAAAGAGGCAAAACTCAGTTTTGTTGCTATTGATGAAGCGCATTGTATTTCTGAATGGGGACATGACTTCAGACCGGAATACAGAAAAATCAAAACCATCATTGCCCAGATAGGCTCACATTTACCGGTTGTGGCACTTACAGCCACCGCCACGCCCAAAGTTCAGCAGGACATACAGCGCAATCTTCAGATGGAAGAAGCGGATTTATTTAAATCTTCTTTTAACCGAACCAATCTTTATTACGAAGTAAGGCCAAAGCTTAAAAATGAAACCAAAAAGCAAATCATCAAATACATCAAAACCCACAAAGGAAAATCCGGTATTATTTATTGCCTGAGCCGCAAAAAAGTGGAAGAAATTGCTGAGTTGCTGAAAGTAAACGGGATCAATGCCGCCCCTTATCATGCCGGACTCGATCAAAGTGTCCGGGTCAAAAACCAGGATGATTTTCTTAATGAGGAATTGGATGTGATTGTTGCCACTATTGCTTTTGGAATGGGTATCGACAAGCCTGATGTGCGCTATGTAATCCATTATGATGTTCCAAAATCATTGGAAGGATATTATCAGGAAACAGGACGGGCAGGTAGAGATGGCTTGGACGGACACTGTCTGATGTTTTACAGGTATGAAGATATTGTCAAGTTGGAGAAATTCAACAAAGACAAACCGGTTACCGAAAGGGAAAATTCCAAAATTCTGCTTGAAGAAATGGCTGCCTATGCCGAAAGTTCTGTTTGCAGAAGAAAAGTACTGCTTCATTACTTTGGGGAATACCTGGGCGAAGATTGTGGTTTTTGTGACAACTGTAAAAAGCCAAAAGAAAAATTCGAGGGTATGGATTATTTGCTTTCTGCGATTGCAGCTGTGAAAGAAACCAACAACAGGTTTAATCTAACCCACATTGTAAATGTAATCAGAGGGGAGCAGAATGACTATATCAAAAGCTACGGACATGATAAGGTCTCTGTATTTGGAAAAGGCAAGGATGATGATGAAAAATTATGGAGAACTGTCATCAGACAGGCTTTGATTATAGACTTTCTTGAAAAAGACATCGAAAATTATGGAGTCATAAAAATCACTGAAAAAGGTGAAGAGTTTTTAAAAAACCCTTATTCCGTCTCTTTAAGCAAAGACCATGATTTTGAAGAAGTCGAAGAAGGCGCTGCTTCAGATGAAATGCCAAGTGGGGGAATAGCTTATGACGAAAAGTTATTTGAACTACTCAAGGCGGAAAGAAAAAAAGTAGCGAAATCAAAAAACCTTCCACCCTATGTGATTTTTCAGGATCCTTCTTTGGAGGAAATGGCTACCGTATATCCTACCACCAAGGAAGAATTGGCCCAGATAAATGGGGTGGGAATGGGAAAAGTCACTAAATTTGGTGCGTCCTTTATCAAACTTATTGAAAATTACGTTGAGGAAAATGATATCATTACCGCCTCAGATGTAGTAGTCAAAACAGCCGGAAACAGATCAAAAGTAAAAATATCCATTATTCAGCAGGTGGATAGAAAAGTCAACTTGGATGAAATTGCAGAAAATCTGAACATTTCCATGTCCGAACTTATCGGAGAAATAGAACAGATTATCTATAGTGGCACCAAGCTCAACATCAACTATTATATTGAGAATATCATGGACGATGAAAGAGAAGATATTCTGAGTGAATATTTTATGAATGCTGAGTCCGATAATATAAAGGCGGCATTGGAAGAACTTGAAGACGAGGATTTTGCGGAAGAGGAAATCAGAGTGTATAGAATCAAGTTCATTTCAGAGCATGCCAATTAATAAAGAATTTGTTTGATGAATATATTATTATTAGGAAGCGGGGGAAGGGAACATGCCTTTGCCTGGAAAATCGTAAACAGTCAGAACTGTAGTAAGTTGTTTGTAGCACCTGGGAACGCCGGTACGGCTTCAATTGCTACAAATATCCCTATTTCACCAACTGATTTTGATGCTTTGGCTGACTTTGTGCTGGACACCAACATTGAAATGTTGGTGGTGGGGCCCGAAGAACCTTTGGTAAAAGGCATAGTCGATTTTTTCCAAAATCATCCCAAGTTGAATTCCCTGCCCGTAATTGGGCCAAGTGAAATGGGTGCACGCCTTGAAGGATCCAAGGATTTTTCAAAACAATTTATGCAAAAGCATGGGATCCCAACGGCTTCCTATGGGACATTTACAGAGGAAAATATAACAGCGGGATTGGAATACCTTAAAAACCATCCCTTACCCATTGTGTTGAAAGCGGATGGTTTGGCAGCAGGCAAGGGTGTTTTGATCTCCCAAAGCCATGAAGAAGCCGTAACAATCTTCAAGGAAATGCTATTGGAGAAAAAGTTTGGAGAAGCTTCATCCAAAGTTGTAGTGGAACAGTTTCTGAATGGGATAGAGTTATCCATTTTTGTAGCTACGGACGGAAAGGATTATAGAATTTTACCCGAGGCCAAAGATTACAAAAGGATTGGAGAAAATGACACGGGATTAAACACCGGTGGCATGGGTGCTGTCAGCCCTGTACCTTTTGCCGATAAGGCATTTCTACAAAAAGTTGAAGACAGGATTGTAAGACCTACTATCAGAGGTTTGGAGGAAGATGGGATTTTCTATACAGGTTTCCTCTTCATTGGACTTATGAACATTGAAGGCGAGCCTTATGTAATTGAATATAATGTCCGTATGGGCGACCCTGAAACGGAAGCTGTGCTTCCTAGAATTAAAAGTGATTTTGTAGACCTTCTCTATGCAATAGGTACAAAAAACCTTTCTTCCTACAAAATAGAAATCCAGGATTTTACCAGCACTACCGTAGTAATGGTAGCTGGCGGCTATCCTGAAAACTATAAAAAAGGAAAGCAAATAGCCGGTTTGGATAAAGCAGGAAAGGGAAATAAATCGATTATATTTCATGCGGGTACAAAATTGGGGGAGTCAGGAGAAATCCTGACCAACGGCGGGCGCGTAATGGCAATAACGGGTATTGGACATGACCTTGAGGCAGCATTAGTGAATGCTTATCAAACTGTCTCTGAAATTTGTTGGGATGATTTATACTTCCGTAGAGACATAGGACAGGACATCCTTGATTTAAATAAATAGATAAACCCAAACCACGAGGAGACCAAATCTCCCTAAGTATATAAAAAATTATGGCAGGATGTAGTAGCTGCTCTACCACCACAGGATCAAGTGGAGGCTGTAACAATAACGGCACATGTGGTACGAGCGATTGTAATAAAATGAATGCTTTTGATTGG
>CAZLJT010000230.1:0-5984 GCA_964559905.1 uncultured Aquiflexum sp. | reverse complement strand
AAGTTATGAGTGTGGCTATTGGTGAAAGGGAAGTACCGCTATCAGAAAAAAGCAATATTAAGCCAACAATGCCACCTGAAATAATTGCTCCTAAAATAATCCCCAATTTTAATCCTTTAATGGATTTTCTTAAGGTAGCATTACCTGAATTTTTAAATTGAACCAGATCTTCCTTTTGGTATTCTAATCCTTCCCCTTCCCCATGAATGATTTTTAGCTCATCATATTGATAGCCCCTGTCCAAAAGGGTTTTCAGGGCTAATTTGAATTCTTCCCTGCTATTGAATATTCGTGTCATTTTTTGCATTTTTAATCAGATTTTAATTTTGAATTAAGTACGCAATGATGCCAGTGAAATGCTGATGCAAAATAATTCTTGCCAGGAATCTAAATGTTCGATAGACACCTGTCGGCAGGCAGTTGATTTCTGCCTTTCAACACGTTTGTAGTTTATATTGAGCTATTGGCAAAGAAGCGTAAAACCATTTTTTGATTTTAACCCTTCTGATATTTATTCCGAAAATAGCTCAAATCTTATAGATTCCAGTACCAAGGAAAGATCACAAATTGTACCTAAAAAAACATTATATATTTATCCCAAATATTTACAAAACTTACAGGAATTCAATAGGATATTGTAATTTTAAAACAAATGTTTACAACATTTACAGAAATATCAACAGCATTTTTTTAGTATTCGGAACATAAGCTGATTAATATTATCTTTACAAATAAGGTTTGCTTGAGGTACTTAATTCTACAGGTAGATCATTTTCTGTCCTGTCTACAAAAAACATTATGGAGCATTCAGGTAAGAAAAAAGGAGTTAAGGATTCAGTTTCCATTTCATCTCATAAGGCTGATTTTCCCATAGTTGCCATTGGTGCTTCAGCAGGAGGACTTGAAGCTGTTTCAGAATTATTGAAAAACTTGTCCCCCAATACGGGCATGGCGTTTATATATGTTCAGCATCTTAAGCCTGACCATAAAAGCATGCTTACCCCACTTTTGGCCAAAATCACCTCTATGATAGTAAAAGAGGTTGAGGACAAAATGCTTATAAAACCAAATTTTTTATACATCATCCCTCCCGACAAAGAGATTTCTGCTGAAAATGGCCATATCTTAGTTAGGCAAAGACCTGAAGTTCCCAAATTCAATCTTCCAATTGACATTCTTTTTTCTTCCTTGTCCAAGACCCACGATAAAAATGTGATTGGGGTCATATTGAGCGGAAGCGCAACCGACGGCACCATAGGCTTGAAATCAATCAAGCAGAATGGTGGTCTTACTTTTGCCCAGGATGATTCTGCCAAATTTGACAGCATGCCCAAATCAGCTATTTCAGCAGGCATTGTGGATTTTATTTTGTCCCCAAAAGAAATTGCCCTGGAACTGAACAAATTAAGTAAACATCCTATGGCCATTAATTCCGACCGGAAGAATAGAGAAGAAGACCTGATTGATGACGATAATGCTGACCTGAGGGCTATTCTCGCTAGTCTGCATCAATTTACCGGAGTCGATTTCACGGTTTATAAAATGAGGACCATCAAAAGAAGGATTTTGAGAAGGATGATGCTCAATAAGGTAAAAGAACTCAAAGCATATTTCAATCTGATAGAGGAAAAAAAAGAAGAACTCGATATTCTTTATCAGGACTTGTTGATCAATGTGACCAGCTTTTTCAGAGATTCGGACACCTATAAATATCTAAAGGAATTTTTGATTCCCAAACTCCTGAAAACCAAAACACAAGGAGACCCCTTGCGCATATGGGTACCGGCCTGTTCTTCAGGCGAAGAGGCTTTTTCCATCGCCATGATGATTTTGGAAGTTCAGGAAAAAATGGACAAACCCACTCCTATAAAAATGTTTGCAACAGACCTGAGCGAAAAAGCCATCAGTAAGGCAAGGATAGGGGTTTATACAAAAAGTGAATTGGAATCGGTTTATCCAAGACGTTTGCAGCGTTTTTTTTCCAAGAGTGACGGCAATTATAAGATTTCCAAATCAATCCGGGACATCTGTGTCTTTGCAACCCACAATGTTCTCAAAGATCCTCCTTTTTCAAAGATTGATTTTATCAGTTGCAGGAATCTGTTTATCTATTTGGATTTACAGGCCCAAAAAAGAGTTCTTACTACTTTTCATTATGCATTGAATGAATCCGGGTATTTGATGCTGGGCAAAGCTGAAACCATCAGTTCTTCTGCCCATTTATTTACCCAGCTCAATAAGAAATATAAAATTTATCTGAAAAAAAGCAATTCAGATAATATCCTGTTTACATTGCCCAATAAAAGAATGCCAGAAAAAGAGATTCAGCCTGATAACCAATCAGAAAATCAGAAACCGAGATCTCTCGTCTCTGAAATCAGTATTAAACAGAGTAATATGGGATTGGCAGAGGCTATAGATGCGATGATTGTTTCTGATTTTTTGCCACCGGCTGTGGTTATCAATCAGCAGCATGAAATCAAACAGTTCAGGGGCAATACAGATATGTATTTTAGCCATACCGCAGGAAAGGCTTCCCTGAATATTTTTAAACTGGTGCGCAAAGAAATTGCCTTCCATTTAAGAAATCTCATATCCAAATCCTTTAAAACCAATCAGCGCATCAGAAAAGGGGGAATTGAAATAAAAATCAACAATACGCCATTTATCATCAGTCTTGAAGTAGCTCCTCTCCAATTGGATTCTGAGGAACAACTGATGTTGGTGGTTTTCTCACATCATGAGCAGATCCTAAGTCTGCGGGAGTATAAAGGAAATGCAGAGGGGCAGAATGCACAGCTCAAACTTCAGGAAGAAAGAATCAATCAGCTAGAGGTAGAGTTGGCAGCTTCTCATCAAGATGCCGTGGAACTTGCTCATGAACAGGAAGGATTTATAGAAGAACTCCAAAGCGCCAATGAGGAAGTAGTATCGAGCAATGAAGAACTGCAGACAGTCAACGAAGAACTGGAAACTTCTAAAGAGGAACTGGAATCTTCCAACGAAGAGCTGATTACCACCAATCAGGAACTACAAACACGTAATGACCTGCTAAGTGAATCATACGACTATTCCAATGCTATTATTGCCACCCTGCACGAGCCTTTGATCGTATTGGACAAAGATTTCCGGATCAAGACCTCCAATGATTCATTTTTCAGAACCTTCGGAATAAGAAAGGAAGAAATTGAGGGCAAAATTCTTTTTGACCTCGAAGACAATGAATGGAATATCCCGAGTCTGAGAGAATTGCTTGAACATATCATTCCCAAAAACTCCTCCTTCATTAATTTTAAAATCACCCATGATTTTCCAAGAATAGGACAAAAGGTCTTCTTACTCAATGCAAATCGAATTGTACAAAAAAGTCATGGCGAGCAATTGATTTTGCTTTCTTTTAACGATATTTCAGAACATGAAAGAATTCAAAAAAATGAGTTGGAAGTCTATGCCAAGGATATGGAGGTATCCCAAAATTATAGCTTAAAGTTGGAAAATGCAGTAAAAGAAAGGACCATGCAACTGGATCTGTCCAACAAAATGCTTGAAGAAAGAAACCATGAACTTGGAAATATGAATAGGGAACTTGAGGCTTTTGCTTATGTATCAAGCCATGATTTACAGGAACCGCTGCGAAAAATCCAGACTTTTGCAGAAAGGATACTTGAAAATGAATTGCCTAATTTATCTCCCAGAGGAAGGGTTTATTTTCAGTATATGCAGGAGTCAGCCAACAGGATGCAATTGCTGATAGAGGAGTTATTGACTTTTTCAAGTCTCAATTCTGCGGAAAGAAAATTTGAGACCCTTCAGCTAGGGGATATTATCGGAGACGTAAAAAGGGAATTGAAAGAAGAATTGGAGGAGAAAAAAGCTTCCATTGAGATTAAAGAGATGTGTGAAGTCAGTGTGATCCCATTTCAATTCAGGCAATTGATGCATAACCTGACCCGAAACTCATTGAAATTTTCCAAGCCAGATATACCTGTCAGGATTGTAATCAAGTCCAAAATTGTTAAAAAAGAAGACATCAAAACAACCGAGAATCTAAACCATAAAAATTATTGTCATATCAGCTTTTCAGACAATGGAATAGGATTTGATCAGCAATACAGTAAGAGGATATTTGAGGTTTTTGAAAAACTTCACAGCAAAGATGAATATCCCGGAACAGGCATAGGTCTTGCCATAGTAAAAAAAGTGGTAGAGAATCACAATGGATTTATAAATGCCACGAGTGAATCAAATAAAGGAACTATCTTTGATATATACCTCCCAGCAAAAATATGAGTGAAAATACCCTTAAAATAATACTTGCAGATGATGATGAAGCAGATAGGATGTTATTCACAGATGCATTTACTGAACTGAAATCAGAAATTACTATTGCAACTGTCAATGACGGCATGGCATTGATGGATCTTTTGCACACTACCGAGACACAGGACCTTCCACAGATTCTGTTTTTGGATATCAATATGCCCCAAAAAACCGGCATTGATTGCCTGAAAGAAATCAGGGCGGACAATAGGTTCAATGATGTTGCAATCGCCATATATTCTACATCTTCCAGCGAAAAAGACATGGACGAGACCTTTATGCATGGGGCAAATGTATACATTCACAAACCCAACAGTTTCGATAAATTGAAGAAAGTGCTTGGAAAAGCAATCATGAATTTCAAAGTATATCAAGATCCACCATTCAATAAAGATAATTTTATCTTAAATGCGGAATGAAAGGGTTAAATAAATAAAAATTGGAAAATCTAAAATTACATATCAAATATATGGTTAGCCTCCGGTGCATCCTGGCAGTCAAGGAAGAACTTCGGAGTTTGGGAATCAAGTTTGTCAATGTCAGTTTGGGTGAAGTTGAAATTTTTGAAAAAATCACTAAAAATCAAATGGAAGAACTAAGACGTAATTTGAAACACATCGGGCTGGAACTGCTAGAAGACAAAAGGAATATCCTTATCAATAAAATCAAAAATGAGGTCGTTACCTTGATCCATCATTCTGAAAGTATGCTCAAAGTCAATTTTTCAGACCATCTCAGTGAACAGCTTGGATACGATTATACCTATCTATCCAATTTGTTTTCAGACGTCATGGGAATAACCATACAGCAGTTTATTATTTTCAATAAAATTGAAAAGGCAAAGGAACTGTTGTTATATAACGAACTTAACTTGACCGAAATTTCCTATAAATTGGATTACAGCAGTGTTTCCCACCTTTCCAACCAATTCAAAAAAGTAACCGGTCTTACCCCTTCTTATTTTAAACAAATGAAAGAACTGCGCCGGGCCCAGCAAAAATAAACCGGTTGTTATCCTGACTCCAATTCCTTTTTTGTCATTGAAAACCTGATTTCCGATTTTTTTGGGTAATTGTATTTTTTGATACCCAACAGTTTGAGTTCCTCCTTAAGTCTATTGGTATCTCTAAGATCCTAACGCTGAATTGTGTTGAATGCAGCGGAATTTGGATGATTGATGAGGTTTTAACTGAAATTTTTCAAAGAATTTTTCCCATTTAAAATCTAATCATTTAAAATTTTTAACTGTTAATTTCATAATATATTAAAAATAACCTGTAATTATTTTGATGTATTAATCCTAAAATTTGTATTGTGTAAATTTTAAATAATACAAAATGAACCCATGAAAAAAAGTATAATAGTACTCTTGGCTGTATCAGCCTTTTATTTCCAGGGATGTGATGATTTCCCTGATGGTCCGGCAGTGAGTCTTTTGTCACCAACTGAAAGAGTGGCAAATGATTGGGCAATAGCTGAGGCATTGAATGAGGGAACAGATGTTTCCGACAATTATGATAATTATGAACTTAACCTCACAGAAGGTGGCTTGGCAAGCCTTACTGCAAAATATAATATACTAGGTACTTCTTATGATTTCACAACAGAAGGAACTTGGGTATTTATGAGCAATGAAGAAAAGATTTCATTCGATTTTGACAATG
>CAZLJT010000229.1:0-6036 GCA_964559905.1 uncultured Aquiflexum sp. | reverse complement strand
TGATTGAGGTGATTCAATCGAATACTTCCGTTTTACCTAATTCGAAGGCATGGTTTCATAGATTTCTTTTTATACTTACAATTAATTTGTAAATGGATATTTAAGAAGATGAACAGAATTGAGGATTTAAAGACATATCACATACTGGACACACCACCTGAAGAGGAGTTAAATGACTTAGCTTATATTGCAAGTGCTATTTTTGATACACCAATGTCGATTATTTCTTTTATTGATGAAAAGAGGCAATGGTATAAGGCCAAAATCGGGCTTGAATTTGATGAAGTAAAGATTGAAGATACGTTTTGTAAATATACCTTGGATAAGCCAGATGAAATTTTGATCATAGATAATCCTGAAATTGATGAAAGGGTTAAAGACAATCCGAAAGTTACTGGTGAGGAAGGTATTAAGTTTTATGCAAGTGTACCATTAGTTTCAGAATTTGGCAACGTTTTGGGAACTGTATGTGTAATAGACTACCAAAAAAAATATTTTGATCCTAAAAAATACCAAGCACTCAAATTGATATCAAAAAAAGTGATGAATTACTTGGAAACGAGGAAGTTACTCTATATTCAAAACCAAGAAATTGAACACAGTGCTTATAGACTTAAAAAATTAACTGATTTAGCACCTGGAGCAATTTTTAAAATGTCATTTACTCGGCCTGGTGAATTAAAGTTTATTTTCATAAGTGAAGGGATACATAAGCTAATCCCAGGCTTATGTCCGGAAGATTTAAAGGCAAACCCAAAGACCCTGTTAAATTATATCTATGAAAAAGATAAAAACCAGGTGTTTGAGTTATTTAATAATTCTTACCGTTCTCTCCAACCTGTCGAAGCTGAATATAAAGTTCGTATTTCAGAAAAAAATGAAAAATGGCATTGGATGAGGGCAAATCCCGAGAGATCAACGAATGGAGAAATCGTTTGGTATGGAGTAATTCAGGATATTACCCAAAAGAAAAACCACCTAAACATTTTAGAAAAAATGCTTTTTGATATTTCACATGTTATCCGAAAACCCATAGCAAATATCCTTGGAGTCGCTAATATCCTTACTTCTTCAGAAGTATCTGAAGATGAAAAAGTTGAAGTATACAATATTATAATTGAAGAGACGAACGACTTAGATGACTTTATTAATAAATTGAATGTTGAGTATTATTCTTTGAAAAAATCCCTGAAAAAAAATTGGAAGAATAATTTATCAGCCAGGTATTCACCGGAAATAATCGGGATTACTTTATACCCAATTAATTCCTATCTCCCTGAATGAACCTATTCTGATACTGTTTACAACACATCATTTAATTTGCCATGCCTCCGGCAGGAAATCCTACGGCATTTTTGCAAATTGGCTTACCTCCGGTCATTCGGAATTTTATTTAATTCGAACCAATATAGTATCCCTTAAAGCTCCGTAGGAGCGACCGATTTCATTGCCACGGGTTTCAACCCGTGGAAAGGAAGATACAAAGTAGGCCTTAGTTCCGTAGGAACGGACTATATTACTCGGTTGAATTAAAGGAAAATTCTCAAAGTAATAATGTGGACTATGCCTATTATAGCAGCGGTATCCTCCATGTCAATTGCCCCAATTGTAAATCCTTTCTCCTCTAGATGTTTCTATATTGATATATAAATTTGGGAAATACTCCCTAGACATTGAAAGTTTTCATAATTGATCAAAACTCAATTTCTTACACCTCTTTGCGCCCTTGCTGTCTTTGCGGGATTCAAAATCACTTGATTTCTTCAAAAAACTCCCCCAGATCCAATTCGAAACCATGAATGACTGATGACTTGGCAATATCTCCCGAAGTCATCAATCGGGAAGCCTCATATTTGCCAACCTTCAAAGTGTAAATCAAAAGTGTCTGTCCCTCAGGATCCAAAAGCCAATATTCCTGGACTCCTGACTCTTCATAGACGTCATACTTATGCTGCAATTCAAGTTGCTTATTGCCTGGTGAAAGGACTTCCACGACTAAGTCAGGCGCACCGATGCAGCCCCGTTCATCCAACTTTTTCGGATCACAGACCACACAAATATCCGGTTGGACTACAGTATGTACTTTTTCATCTTTTTTTGATGAAACTGGAAGTCGAACGTCAAATGGTGCAATGTAAGCTTCACATTTTTTGCCCTTTAAAAATAGATTCAGTTCTGTATGTAGATTTCCAGCCAATTTCTGATGGATTCTCCTTGGGGCTGCTGCGGCTTTCCGAAAAACCTTTCCCTTGATCAGTTCTACCATTTCTTCCATTTCCCAGGTCAAGTAATCTGCATACGTATAGCGACCATAGGTGATGTCAGGTTCTTTGAGCAATGATTTTTCTTCCGGAGTTTTCATGTTTGAAATTAATCATTTTGTTAAAAGTTCGGAAGTAAAATCCGTGTAAAGCTTTTCGACCCTTCTAAGGCATTCCATACTGAACTCACCTAAGATTTCCCGATCTGAATTTTCCGCTATCAATATTTTTTCCTCGCTCAAAAAGTCATTTTGCAATTGCTTGGCCTGTGTCCAAAATTCCCCTTTTCTGGTTTGGTAATCCTGACAAATCCATTGATGGACTTTTTCAGCCTCCCACCATAGGGATGAATCGGAACTTTCGCCCGGCTGCTGAAAATCCTTCAATGTGTCAGTGCCAAAAAAGAATGGAATAAATACAGATATACAAGGCATGGAAGTTCCTGTCAACCAAACTGTAGAAAAACCGTTCCATCTAACTTCAGTTACCATACTACCTGTAGTCTGACTCGGATTGGTCAGTCCGGTAGCATGCATGCAAAGTGATGCTGTTGTGGCTTTTTTGGGTTGAAATACCGGGTCAGGAAGATTATGGGTTTGAAGGATTTGTATTGCTTTTTCCACGGTCAAATTCCCTTTTGCCGCTTCCACCAAGTTGCCACTGCATTGGCGTCTCTGAGATGCCCTGCCAACTTTGGTATAAAGAAAATCCGAAAAGTACTGGGAAAAAGAAAATGGATTGGATTTGGGAAAGAGAGAAAAAGGAAAGGATCTTTTTTCATCCTGTATGTTCAAATGGGTATAATCAGTATTGATAGCTAGTCCATTGGAAATGGTAGCAAAGTTTTTAACCTTTTTGACAGCCCAGGATTTCCCTGCTGTTTCGAGGATGAAGGCTTCATTTGGGTCTGCAAGGATAAAGCTATTGTGGTAGTAGAAATCATTGTTTTTGTAACCACCACAGGCATCTTGACCATATTCCAGAAGTAATGCGGTAATTGTTTTGACAGCCTCAGGCGCTGTACGGCACCTTTCCAAGCCAAGTCTCAATAGGTCCATACCTGTCAAACCATCATTCTTTTTTGGAATCTTGACATTGGTGAAAACAGCCTCATTCCCAATCACAAGCCCACACTCATTGATACCCATCTCCGCACCCCACATGTGGAATGGCTTGGAGAGTATGACTTCAAAAGTTTGGTCCACTTGCGGGATTCTGATAAAAGTGCATGGAACAGTTTCGCCTTTATCCCAACTAATCCTTGGGATTTTTACTATTCCCTGTGCCTCATCAGGTTCCCTGTCCGAATTTTTTGCAAAAATCAGGTTTCCGGTTTTAGTGAAATCAGGAAGGGCTACCAAAGTGTCGCACATAGGGGAGAGGGTTGGAGTGGTTTAAAGTTACTGGATTTTAAAATTGAAAAATTTTAAAATTGGAAAATTGTAAAATGGCGACGACCAAACCTTAAAACTCTAATCTCATCACGCCCACCTCGTCGGGCTGGCATGGTCTACAAGTAATCTTAAGTATGCCTCCGCTAAAGTCTGGGCTCTCGCTTCTCATCTCTCTTTCTCATATCTCATATCTCATATCTCACGTCTCATGTCTTACGTCTTACCTCTCAAAAATCCATACTCCAAATCCCCCCTTTTTCTGCTTCTTCGATTTCAAGTAGTTTGCCGTCTTTGATGAAAAATGGTTGGCCATCAGTTCCCAAATCCCAAAGTTTGCCTCTGAGGAATACATTGGCCCCTATTTTTGCTCCTGAAATTCCAATTCTTCCCGGAAGCGCATATTTTTCCCAAGCTTGCCTTTCATTGAGGACTCCGATATCTGCAAAATCTACATCGATAGGGGCAGGTGCCCCATTATATCCTTCCCAAGAAACATCCATAGCACCATCAATGGCACAATAGGAATTGACCAAAACAACTTCCACTCCTTGAATAGCCTGATAGGATTCAGGATACCAAGAATCAGCGCAGACCAATACACCCATCTTTCCAAAAGGCAGATCAAAAGTTGGAATGTCGGAAGTGGGAGAGGCGGTTACAAATGGCTGTTCGGATTCTATAGGAAATGCTTTTCTGATGGATTGGGGAAAAAGGTTTCCTTTGGGATCAAAAATAAACGAAGTATTGTAAATAGGTGCTTCAAGATCTACTTCCAAAATCCCATTTTTAACTTCCGGACCAGGCAATAGAATGGACCCTGCTGCTATATAAACCTGATATTCTTCAGCTAATTTTTTAAAAACTTGTTGGTAAATATTGGCCATTTTTTCGGCCTTCATGCGAAAAAGTGCCGCGGCAATTCTGTCTGATTCTTTATCAGATTTGCCATAAAATTTTGAAACTGAATTGGATTGCTGAAGACCAATTGCGCCATGGCCCAAGTAAGATTTCCAGCATTGGCAACTGATTTTTTTTCACCCGAGATCACCAACCAAGTTCCAAGATACTCTGGAAGCAGAACTATGGTGTTTTCCCTAAAAAAACCTTCATCTTTTGCGGTTTTGAAATAGGCGTTCAATTTGGCTTGGAATTGTTGTTGTGTCAGATAATCTGTTTCCAGCATACATGTCTGAATTCCAACAATGTTTCGAGGGATACTGTCAGAAGGCAGTGATAAAATTTCTTCAGTCACACTGATTTCAGGCGTAATGGCCGGTAACTCAGGAGGCAAACCTGTATTTGCCCAAATAATCCAAAGCAGGACTAATACCAATATAAATAGCAATGCTTTTTTCATGATGGATTTCCAAGTGTCATTTGTGCTGCTTTTTCCCCGGCCCTGACTGCACCTTCAATATAGCCAAACCAAACATCAGATGCCTCTGTTCCTGCCCAAAATATCCTATCCTCAGGTTTGGAATAGGCATCTTGGAATGAGGTCCAGCCTCCAACAGGATAAAGTCCCGCATAACATCCCCGGCTCCAGGTTTCATCAGTCATGGTAAAATCATGGTAAGCGGTCGGGTTTTTGGCTTCCTCACCAAAATAGTCCATCAACTTCTGCAACATGGCCTGTTTTCGTTGTTCAAGTGTTTTTTTGAAAAAATCCTCAGCCCTGTCTGCGATTGTAAAGCCAAGGATTACGCCATATTCGCCGTTTTTTGGTGAAGAATCAAAAAAAGTCTGGAATGGTGAATGTTCATCTGCCAAAGCCTGACCATTGAATTTTTGATCCCTCCAAAATGGCTTTTCATAGACCATGAAACATTTACCTACTTTACCCATGCTTATCTGGTTGATTAGCTGAGTTTTTTGGGAAGTCAACTCAGGTGAAAATTTGATTTCTGCAGCAAGGGGTGGTGGAATGGCTATGATTACATTTTTTGCTTCTGTTCTTCCTATATCCCTTCTATTTAATTACATCTATTGCTTTTTATTTTGATGCTGTATTCGACCACAGGAGCGAGAGGCCCTCGCGCAAGAGGCAACAGAGCTCCGCGCACAACTAGAGAGCGTCAAGTCCTCAGCATCGTCGTCAGCATCAGCATCCTCTCAACATGAACTAGAGGCTGCAATTGAATCGTTAAGAGTTCAATTGTCCGATGCTGAACAGCGGCTACTGCAGCAGAGTGAAGGCTTTGAACACACTAAGCAGGAGATGGGGGAGCAGGTTGAAGAGCTGCAACGACAACTTCAGGTGGGGATGTGTTACTCTCTCTCTCTCTTTCTCTCTCTCTCTCCCTTTCTCCCTCCCTCCCAGCCTCCCTCCTCTCTTCCATTATTTTGTCCGTGCATTTTGTTGCAAGTTATAGCGATATAGC
>CAZLJT010000228.1:0-6139 GCA_964559905.1 uncultured Aquiflexum sp. | reverse complement strand
TAAATTATATGATTGACAATGGGAAGCAGGTTCCTTTTAAGTTTTATTTTGGAGCACCTTCCTGTGTACCTGCTACACCATTCGAAACAGCCGGGGGAGAAATTACTGTACAAGACATTCATGACTTGTTGGAAAGAAAAGAAATCAGCTATTTGGCAGAGATGATGAACTGGCCTGGTACTGTAAATCGGGATCCCATCGTCATGGAGAAGATTGCGTTGGCCCAAAAATATGGGAAGCCTGTAGATGGTCATGCCCCAGGATTGAAAGGAGAATTGGCTGCTAAATATGCTTCCGCCGGAATCACAACTGACCATGAATGCTTTACAAAAGCAGAAGCATTGGATAAAATTCACCTGGGAATGAAAATAGCCATCAGGGAAGGCAGTGCCGCCAAAAATTTTGAGGCTTTGATTGACCTTATTGATGATTATCCTGATATGATTATGTTTTGTTCGGATGACAAGCATCCAGACAATCTTGCTGTCAGCCATATCAATGAATTGGTGAAAAGGGCTGTGGCTAAAGGAAAAAATGTTTTTGATGTACTAAAGGCAGCTTGTGTCAATCCTGTTCAGCACTATAGTATGAAGTTGGGGCAGTTAAAGGTTGGAGATCCTGCCGATTTTATATTGGTGGAAGACTTAAAAGATTTCACGGTCATCCAAACTTTCATAGACGGAAAGAAAGTCGCTGAAAATGGCAAAACCTTAATTGAAAAAGTTCCCAATAAAATCATCAATAATTTTAATACAAGTAAAAAGAGGGTCGAAGAATTTAGGCTTTTCGCAAATGCTAATAAAGTGCGGATAATTGAGGCTTTGGATGGGCAATTGATTACTCCGGAAGTTCATGGTGAAATAATTGTTCATGATGGTTTTGCCCAATCCAATCCCAAATCGGATATATTAAAAATCACTGTTATCAACAGGTATGAGGATGCTAAGCCCGCAATGGCTTTCATCAAAAATTTTGGTTTGAAGGAAGGTGCAATAGCCTCCTCTGTGGGTCATGATTCACATAATATCATTGCAGTCGGGGTGGATGATGCATCTATCTGTAGGGCGGTAAATTTGTTGATTGAGAGAAAAGGCGGGGTATCGGCAGTAAGCAGGGAGGAAGAAATGGTTTTGGCCCTTCCCGTCGGTGGAATTATGTCCAATGAGGATGGGTATCAGGTAGCGGAGGCTTACACCCGAATTGATCAAATGGCAAAAAAGATGGGTTCAACACTTCAGTCTCCATTTATGACTTTGAGCTTTATGGCATTATTAGTGATTCCTGATCTTAAACTCAGTGATAAAGGCCTTTTTGATGGGCAGAAGTTTGAGTTTGTGGATGTTTTTTTGCCCTAATTCAAATATGGAGGAAAAATTAAAAATATTTTATCCAAAATTTTATTTTAGGATAGTCCAATTTATTGTTTGATTATTTTGTAATTTCTACAAGTATTAATCTGTTTTTGAAGGTCTTTTGAAGTTAAACAGCATATGTACTAAACCTTGTAAAACTTTGTAAACCTATACCTTACACAAGAAGTTTGTACTTTAGTGAAATAAACCCAAATATTAATCAGAAGTATAATTATGATGAATTTTAAGCTCAACGAAAATCAAGTGATGATTGCTCAGATGATCCGTGATTTTGGAGCAAAGGAGATCACTCCTTTCAGAAAAGAATGGGATGACAAGCAACATTTTCCCAAGGATTTATTTAAAAAACTAGGAGAGCTGGGTCTCATGGGAGTCCTCGTTCCTACTGAATATGGTGGGTCAGGTTTTGGTTATTTTGAATATGTGACTGCTATTGCAGAATTATCCAAGTTGGACCCGTCGGTTGGGCTTTCTATGGCTGCACATAATTCTCTTTGTACCGGACATATTATGATGTTTGGTGATGAAGCGCAAAAGAAAAAGTATCTGCCAAAATTGGCTACCTGTGAACTTTTGGGAGCTTGGGGATTGACTGAACCCAATACAGGTTCGGATGCCGGTAATATGCGGACTGTCGCTGTCAAGGATGGGGATCATTATGTGATCAACGGTGCCAAAAACTTTATTACACACGGTGTTTCAGGAGATGTTGCTGTGTTGATTGCAAGAACAGGTGAAGTAGGCGATTCCCATGGAATGACGGCCTTTGTAATTGAAAAAGGTACTCCCGGATTCAAAGGCGGTAGAAAAGAAGACAAACTCGGTATGCGTGCTTCAGAAACTGCTGAGATGATTTTTGAGGATTGTAGGGTTCACGAAAGTCAGGTCTTGGGAGAAGTTGGAGATGGATTTATACAGTCCATGAAAATATTAGATGGCGGTAGGATTTCGATCGCAGCACTTTCCTTGGGAATTGCCGAAGGGGCTTTGGAAGCATCTATTCAATATTCCAAAGAGCGGCATCAATTCAACAAGCCGATCAACAGTTTTCAAGGAATTTCCTTCAAATTGGCAGATATGGCTACCCAAGTGGAAGCCGCAAAGTTATTGACCTTCAAAGCTGCGGATCTTAAAAACCGTGGAGAAAAAGTGACTTTGGCAGGGGCTCAAGCCAAATATTTTGCTTCAGAAGTAGCTGTAAGTGTTTCCAATGAAGCGGTACAGATTCTTGGAGGCTATGGTTTCACCAAGGATTATCCGGTAGAAAAATATTATAGGGATTCAAAGTTGTGTACCATTGGTGAAGGCACTTCTGAGATCCAGAAGATTGTGATTTCAAGAGAGGTGTTGAAGTAATTGGACTTTCCCAAAGTTAAGACCTTTGGGAAAGTTGTAATCCCCAAATATCCGTATAATCAGGGATTATAATCCCCAAAATCACATTATTTCCGCTGGCCTTTGGATATGATGGAAGACTTATCATTTATTTGTTGGGAGGTTTCCATTTTTTAATTAAAAACCATGTCAACCACTTAATTTGGAACGCTGATAACGCAGATTAAATAGATTTTCGCTGATAAAGAAACAGAGATTTTAACCTATTTAGCTTTTTATTCAAACCATCCCCCCAGCACCCAATAACAAGTAGATCCCCGCCGCCATAGCTGCCCCTAAAATCGGTCCCAAAATTGGGACCCATGAGTAGGCCCAATCACTTGTTCCCTTACCTTTGATAGGCAGCAATTGATGCATCAACCGAGGTCCAAAATCCCGGGCCGGATTGATGGCGTAGCCGGTTGTGCCACCTAGCGATAAGCCGATTACCCAAACCAAAAATGCCACCGGCAAAGCACCTAATGCGCCTAATCCAATGGGGACTTCCTCTCCATTGGTATATTGAATGACAGGATTTGTGGAATAAAGAATCACAATAATCAAAACGGAAGTTCCGATGATTTCGGAAAAGAGGTTTGATGACAGATTTCTAATAGCAGGTGCTGTCCCAAAAGGAGCAAACTTCAGGCCCGGTTCATCAGTGGCATCAAAGTGGTCCTTGTACACCAACCATGAAACCCCTGCTCCAAACATGGCCCCTAAAATCTGAGAGAAAATATACCAAGGAACTTCTGCCCAATCAAAAAGGCCCGCAATCGCCAGTCCAATACTAACGGCTGGATTAAGATGGGCCCCGCTGTATGGACCAGCCACTACCACTCCAATAAACACCCCTAAAGCCCAAGCTGTAGTAATCACAATCCAGCCGCTATTGTTTCCCTTTGTCCCGTTCAGGACTACATTTGCCACCACTCCCGAACCCATGGTGATCAGTAGGGAGGTTCCTACAAATTCTGCTATGTATGCATCCAAATTATTCTACCCAGTTTTTAGATCGTTCTACTGCTTTATGCCAAAAATGAAGGAAATAATTTACTTTTTCCACTTCCATCTTTGGTTCAAAATCCTTATCTGATTCCCAAAGCGCCTGTAACTCTTCCTCGGATTCCCAAAATCCTACTGCCAAGCCTGCCAAAAAAGCCGCTCCAATTGCTGTTGTTTCTATGATTTTGGGCCTTTTGATTTTGGTCCGCAAAATATCTGACTGGAACTGCATCAGGAAATTATTTGCGGTAGCGCCACCGTCCACTCGTAATTCTTTGATGGGGGCGCCACTGTCCTTTTGCATCGCATCCAAGACATCCCTGACCTGATAAGCTATGGCTTCCAAAGCTGCCCGAGTCATGTGCGCTATCGTTGTACCACGCGTAATTCCAAAAAAAGCACCTCGCGCATTTTGGTCCCAATGCGGTGCGCCGAGTCCTGCCATGGCAGGCACAAAATAGACGCCGTCATTGTCCTTTAGACTTGTGGCCAGTTTTTCACTTTCTTTGGCGTGGCCAAATAATTCAATGCCGTCCCTAAGCCATTGGATCGCTGCTCCTCCGATAAATACCGAGCCTTCTAAAGCGTAGTTGACTTTTCCGTTGACTTCCCAACCTATAGTAGTGAGTAATTTATTTTTCGATTTTACAGGCGTCTCTCCGGTATTCATCATCAAAAAACATCCTGTGCCATAGGTGGTTTTGGCCATTCCGGGTTCTGTACACAGTTGCCCGAAAAGTGCTGCCTGTTGATCACCTGCTATCCCTGCAATTGGTATAGATACTGGGAAAAGATATTCAGAAGTATGGCCATATATTTCTGAGCTTGATTTTACTTCCGGAAGAAGGGAAGCAGGAATATCAAACAAATCCAATAATTCCTGATCCCATTTTTTATCAAAAATATTGAATAACATGGTTCTACTGGCATTGGATACATCTGTGACGTGGACTTTTTTATGCGTGAGGTTCCATATCAACCAGGTGTCAACAGTTCCAAAAGCAATTTCTCCATTTTCTGCCCTTTCTCTTAAACCTTCCACATTGTCCAAAATCCATTTCACTTTGCTTCCCGAGAAATAAGCATCCAAAACAAGTCCTGTTTTGGAACTTACCAGTTCTTCTTTGCCTTCAGCTTTTAATTGATTGATAAATGTGGCAGTTCTTCGGTCCTGCCAAACAATGGCGTTATAGACAGGTTTACCTGTTTTTCTATCCCAAAGGATCGTTGTTTCCCGTTGGTTGGTGATACCTATAGCGGCTATCGATTTCGGTTTGATGTTGCCTTTGGCCAGGGATTCTGCAAGGACAGATGATTGAGTGGACCAGATTTCCATGGGGTCATGTTCTACCCACCCTGATTTTGGAAAATGTTGCTTAAAAGCCCTTTGGGCTACACTGATGATTTCACCCTTTTTGTTAAAAATAATAGATCTGGAGCTGGTTGTTCCTTGGTCCAGCGCCATGATGTATTGCTCATTTTGGCTCATGATTATTGGGTTATGATGTATTTATTGACTGTTTTTTCAAATTCTTCCAATTCATTTGCTATCCAATCTTGACCTTTTTCCATCTCCTCAGCCATAAATTTGGCTACTTTAGGCCCCATCTCTTTTGCTGCTTTGGCATCCAGGAGCATTATCCGGAATCTGCGCGAGACCACATCTTCAAGCTTCACTGCCATTTCATTTCTAACCATCCAAATCAATTCGGCTATAGTATAGGGGTGATTCGGATGTAATTTTTCTGCCCATTCAGGATGATCTTTAATCATGAATTTGATCTGAGTGGCATCCGAGCCATATACAGACAGGTGGCCTGCTTCCGGATTTTCTGTAAATCCATGTAATTTTTGGTCTGCCGACTTGCTGGCTTTCATGGATTCTCCGGTGACTTTGGTGAAATAATCCACAGTATCTTCTCCCATTTTTCTAAAAGTGGTCCATTTACCCCCTGTAATGGTTACCAAATTAGAATCAGAGACTATTACTTTATGGCTTCTTGAAATCTCTTTGGTTTTGGCTCCTTTTTCTTTTGGGGCAGCCAATGGTCTGAGTCCAGCAAATACTGAGAGGACATCCGATCTCATGGGTTTTTTGGTCAGGTAGGCCTGTGCTGTTTCCAGCACAAAATTGATTTCTTTTTCCAAAGCCTCAGGTTCTAGTTTGGCTTTGTCGACTAGCGTATCTGTAGTGCCAACCACCAATTTGCCATGCCAGGGAACTGCAAAAAGCACTCTTCCGTCTGAAGTTTTCGGGATCATCAAGGCATCTTTCCCGCCAAGGAATGATTGATCGAAAACAAGATGGATGCCCTGACTCGGTTGGATGCTTTTTCTTACTCCCGGTTGATCCATTTGCAGGATTTTGTCAGCAAAAACACCTGTTG
>CAZLJT010000227.1:0-6164 GCA_964559905.1 uncultured Aquiflexum sp. | reverse complement strand
GAGCACCAAAGACCTCCATCTCTGAAAGTATTTCCGCTTTTGAGGGAAGAACCAAGACCTGACCCCAATGTTAGCCCCAAAATATTATCCGGCTTATTTCCTTCACCGAAGAAAACTTCTCCCAATAAAAAAGCTTCGGCATCATTGATGAAAAATATATTTGATGGAAGAATACTCAGATGATTGGAAAGTTCATCTCGTAGATTTACACCAAATAAATGTCTGAATTTACCTTGCTTTTCGATTAAACAAATTCCATTTTTATAATCAAACGGGGCAGGTATTGCTAATGTCAACAAAGAATCTTCCTTGGGATGAATAAGGTCAGTAATAATAGAAACCCAATGACCCAAAATAATAGATTTTGGTGCAGAGGAATCAATTAATTCTCTTTTCAAAGCTTCTGACTTGAATACTGAATCATTTTCAATGAATCTACCCACAGTGATATGAGATCCTCCAACATCACCGGCTAGGATTATGTTTTTTGACATAGATGAGAATCAAATAAGATAAAACAACAAAAAGAAACTTACCTGTAAATATACTTTCAAAGAAATCAATTAATGAAATTGGATTGACAAATACTAAAACGATTTATTAAAAGTATAATTTTTCTTGACAAAATATCAATAGTAACAGTCATTACAATCATTTTCCACTTAATTCAAAGAAGATTCTCTAATATTTAGCTTATTAGGAAGAATAAACTTCACAAATGATTGTTTCGATTCATTGGAATTAAGATGATGCAAAATCGCTTCCATCAATTTTTCCGCAATGATTTCCAAAGGCTGTTCAATGGCTGTAATTTTTGGTTTATACAGCTTGAAAAAATAATGGTCATCAAAAGATACTACTTTCACCTCCTCAGGAACCCTAAGTCCAAGATTATCCAAGGCTTGAAGACCCTCAAATGCCAGATAATTCGTTGCAAAAAATACCCCATCAAAACCTTGGGTATTTCTGAAAAATTCGATGATTTTTAGATATGCCTCTTTTTCATCTATGTTGTGAAATTTAATTTTGAAAACAGAAGCAGGCAGATTGTTTTCAGCTACAGCTTTTTGGTAGCCCTGAAGTCTGTCTTTCATCTGCATTTGGTCAGAATCAACAGTTACAAATGCGATTTTTTTACAACCATTTTGGATAAGATGTAAGGTAGCCTCAAAAGCGCTTTTTTCATTTTCCACTATCACATAGCTACAATTTATGGAAGGGATCCACCTATCGAAAAGGACCAATGCCAAATCTTCATCCAATAATTCCTGAATGGTCGGTTCCAAACCAGGAGTTGGCGTAATAATAAAACCATCAACATTCCTGATTTTAAAAGTATTGATCAGTTCTTTTGCCTTCTTTGTATCATTTTCTGTACTGCAATAGATGATTTTATAACCATTTTTATAGGCTCTTTCTTCTATCATTCTGGCGATAGAAGCAAAAAATTGATTGGAAATATCCTCAATCATAAAAACGATGACTTTGGACTTCCCCAACCTAAGACTCTGTGCCAAATAACTTGGCGTATAACCAACATCTTTGATATAATTCTGAACCTTTTTGGTCATTTCCTCACTTATCCTTTTTTCTTTTGCCTTTCCATTAAGGATAAATGAAACAGTTGTAATTGAAATCCCGAGTTCCCTGGCTATATCTTTGATGGAAATTTTCTTTTTTGCCATTTTATATCTTTGTTAATTAACAATAGAAAAAGTAAAACCAAAAAAAGCCGATCAATGTAGCGGCTGATGTTTTGTTCATAAGGCTTAATATAACAAAAAAAAGGTGCTCGAAAGCACCTTTTTTATAAGAATAGATTCTGGGAATTAATTTCCACCGTCCCACCAAGTCCTGGTTATCCAGGTATCACCACCCATACGGGCAACTGCATTGTTCAAAGACTCAGGATTCAAAGAAGTCTCACCATTCGGATATACTTGTCTTCTAGGAATCTGGCCAGATGCAAAATTACCAGGGAAATTTATAGGAGTCAATTCAGGATAGCCTGACCTCTTCCAGTTATTCCATGATTCTACAAAATTGGCCAAAAGACTTGTAGTAGCCCAAATCTGCTCATTAATCATTTTTAAAGAAGCTGCTTGAGAACTTTGATCAAGTGGATTAGCATTTACATAATTTGTTGCATCAGTTGCTGAAACGGTTCCACCGCGAAACTTACCAATAGCAGTAAATGCTCCCAATACTCCACTTCTGTAAAAATCCGCCGGAGATCCAGCAGTATAACCTCTAAGGGCAGCTTCTGCCAAAAGAAGCTGAACCTCAGCATAAGTTAAAACAAATATTGGCGCATTTCTATCTCTATAAATAGCTGTGGGTCTGGAATAGGCCCCAATCACAGCTGCATCTCCACCTGCCCCAGTTGGACCGGGAAAATCAGGATGATTAGAAATATCAAATTCACCACCACGTAAGTCATATCCATTAGGAAGACCTATTTGAACAGCCGGATCTTTGTTCCCAACTACCAATCCATTTCTATTTGCTGCTAGACCTGGAGGTGGTACTTCAGCTACAATGCTCAATCTTGGATCATTGGTAGCCTTAAGGTAATCAATCATAATATTGGACCACCTCACCTCATAAATATCATCCGGTACATTCAAGGCATTGGCACTTGAATTGGAGTATCCATTGGCCTGATCGGAAGGAACCAGCATCTCATCATCCGGAGAAGAAAAAACTCCTCCAGAAACTGCTTTTTGCACCCATGTTTGAGCTACAGAAGGCTCTTTAGTAACCAAACGCATGGCCAATTTTAGCATAACTGAATAACCAAACTTTCGCCACTTAGTTAAATCTCCTCGATAAACCACATCATTTCTGATTGGGTCTCCGCTAAGGTTTATTAAGTTAATAGAAGCTTCTAAATCATTCAACATTGCAATATAGGCTTCAGACTGACTATCATATTTTGGTTGGGAAATTCCTTCTTCAGCTTGAAGAGCCTCAGAATAGGGAGCATCACCGTAGACATCAGAAATAAATGATAAGGTGGCAACCTTGAAAATTCCACCCACAGCATAAAGATTTGTCAATCCCTTCGCTTCTGCCAATTTTCGCATTTGATTTAACCTGGATGCTTGCGCAAATCCTTCGTTCCATACACCGGCTATATATGAGTTTGTACTTCCAGAAATTACATACTTATCAGCATTGGAATAGTAATTAGCTCCTCCTGTAGAGGTTGAAGCCATAGCCTGAATCCACATACTTTGAAATAAGATAGCTCCTGTATACCCAGTCATCATGTTTCCATAACTAAATGAAGCAACAGGTAAAATAAGATTCGGGTCAAATACATTTGCACCGGCTCTATTTGGATCCGTATTCAGCTCTGCAAATCTCTCATCACAAGAAGAGATTATTATAAAGCTACTTATGAGAAATAAACTTATAATTTTTTTCATGATCAGTTCAATTTGAAATTTAAATTAAATCCAATGGAACGAGTAGGAGGTAAACTTGTTCCTTCAATACCTAAGTAATTAATGTTAGATCCAAATTGAGCTTCTGGATCGATATTCTCTGCTTTTCTCCATAGAATTGCCAAGTTTCTTGCAACAATTGAAGCTGTCAGACCTTTGAAAATCGGAACTGAATTGAACCACTCTCTTGGGAAAGTGTAGCCTAAAGTTAACTGTCGAAGTTTAATAAAGTCTCCATCAACCACACTGGTTTTGGTAACATTTTGAACAAGTGCCTGATAGTAGTTTTCAGCAGGAGCCGTAATTTCATTAGTAGTAATTCCGGTTTCTCTACCTTCAAGGGTATTCATATGAAGACCTCTAAAATGTGAATAGAATTCAGTAGCCGACAATACCTTATTTCCAAAGCTATAATCAATCAAAAATGCGAATGAAACACCTTTATAATTGAACTCATTGTTCCATCCACCAAATACTGTAGGAAGAACTGAACCCCAGTTTTTAAGCTCACCTCTAACAGGAAGACCAGCGTCATTGACTATGATATTACCACTGGCATCATATGCATAATCATAAGCTCTGATTTGAGGACCTGGAAGACCCGGTACAAATGCTGTAACTGCATTTCCAAGGGTAGCTCTGTTTTGGCCTAAGTTGATCGGATTATTATTCAAATCTGTCCTAATTACTTCATTCTTCACGTTAGTGAAGTTTACTGAAGTTTTCCAAAAGAAATCAGAGGTCTGAATTGGTGTGCCTGCAACTAATAACTCCAAACCTTTATTATTGGTGGATCCCGTCGCTACAACTGCGCTATTAAAACCAGATGAGATACTGTATTGAGCATTCATGATCTCATTATTGGTGGTCTTCGTGAAATAAGCAATGTCAAAAGACAGTCGGTTTTTAAAGAAGTTTAGGTCAAATCCGATTTCAATTTCATCTGTAGTAAAGGGCTTTAAGAAAAGATTAGGCAACCCTAAAGGAGAAGATCCTGCCGGAACTCCGTTAAATGCATTTGCAGAATTGAAATAGAACTGAGTTTGGTATGCTGCAAAAGGCTCTCCACTTGTAACTGCATAACCACCTCTAAATTTGGCAAAATCCAAAGCCGGAATGTTCAGGAATTTATCAAACAAGAATGCAAGGGATACAGATGGAGAAAAGATGCTGTTATTGTCTGTAGGAAGTGTACTATAGACATCATATCGTCCTGTAGTAGTCAAAGTCAGGAAGTCTTTGTATCCAAAACCCATGGAATAATAACCTGAAATCACTTCACGCTCATTGAAAGCATAGCTTCTGTTAAATATTTCCACATTGAACGGTGAGTACAAATACGGGATAACAAATGCTGACCCACCAACTCCTACTTGTTCAAATCTATTGTTACGGAATGTTCCACCCAAGAGACCATCAAGAGTGAAGTCTTTGGTCAGCTCCACATCGGCGCCAAAAAGAGCGTCAATGTTTAATTCAGACCTTGTGGACAATCCCCTGCCGCCTAAATTTCCTTTTTGATCCCTTGTATATGCCAAACCATAAGGATCAACTGAGAAAAAGTCATCGTTTGAAACATCATGTCCGGACCTTAACATAGCATAAATTTTTGGTGTGAAGCTATACTTAGCTGTCAAAGCTGAAATCGTTCGATTCCTTCCTCTATCATTTATCCCTTGATTTGTGATAAAGTATGGGTTTGTTACGAATATGTCATCACTGAATACGACTTCTCTACCATTTTCGTCATATCCTGGTGCAAAAATACTAGGTGCAATATTCGGTGCCAAAAACAGAAAGTTATTTGGGTTTTTAGGTCCATCACTTAAAAACGGAATATTGGTATTTTGCTGGCTGGTGAAGTTAATCATTGCAGTTATGTTTAATTTATCTGTGATGTTCTGATCAACATTTAAATTAATATTAAGCCTATCCAGCGAATTGTTAGGTACGATTCCTTTCGAATTTAGATTTGTAATCGAAAAACGGAATGCGCCATCATTACCAAGTCCTTTTGAAACTGATAGCGTATTGGTAACATTGGTTCCAGTTTGATAAAAATCCAAATAATTTTCACTGGAAGGAGTATAGGGGTATTGATTGCCGTCAAATCCGATTACATTACCACCCATTCTTTCTCCCCAAGCAAATCTTCCGGTTGTTTGAGCATCTGTTGCGGTCAAAGGTCTTTGGTTGCCTCGGCCTTGACCATACTCTCTTTGAAAGTTGGTGAAGTCCATAGCTTGGTCGGCCATAACATTTAGGTTGTAATTAAGCGTCCAATCACCACCTTTTTTTGCATTCCTGGTAGTAATTAAAATCACACCGTTGGAAGCCCTGGCACCATAAAGTGCCGAAGCAGCTTGTCCTTTCAATACGGTCATGGATTCGATATCATCAGGGCTCAAATTTCCGATTCCGTCTCCATTATCTGCTCCACCCCACTGACCTGCTGAACCAAGCTGTGTATTGTCCATGGGAATTCCATTGATTACAAAAAGTGGTGATCCAGTACCACTGATACTGGGAAGACCTCTAAGTACGATATTGGCAGTTGCCTGCGGGCCTCCGTTTGTACCTCTGACAACCAACCCTGCCACTTGTCCTGTTAAGGAGTTAGCAACATTGGTTTCCCTGGCTTGATCAAGAACATCACCTTTAACAGTAGTTACTGCGTAACCAAGTTTTTCTTTACCCTTTGGCAACCCAAGGGCT
>CAZLJT010000226.1:0-6192 GCA_964559905.1 uncultured Aquiflexum sp. | reverse complement strand
CCTTCAACCTATAACTTTCCCTGACCACCTCGCCTGCGATGATGATGGCCGGGGCAGTAATTCCAGAGGATTTGGCTTTGGCCTGAATATCCTGTATTGTTCCTGCTACAATCTTTTCTTCTTTGGTTGTTCCGCTTTGGATAATGGCAATTGGAAGTTCTGCCTTTCCGGCGCTCAGATAACTTTCCACGATCTCCGGAAGCTTTCTGGTTCCCATCAATATCACAACTGTTGCAGTAGATTGGGCAGCTATGGCAATATCCCTTGAAAGTTCACTATTGGTAGTAGTTGCTGTAATGACCCAAAAGCTTTCTGAAACTCCACGCTTGGTTACCGGAATACCCACTGAACCTGGCACCGCGATGGCAGATGTAATGCCAGGTACCACTTCCGTAGTGATTCCAAAGGCTTCTATGTAATCAATTTCCTCAGAACCCCTACCGAATACAAAAGGATCTCCTCCCTTTAGCCTCACCACATGTCCATGTTTCAAAGCATATTCCACGCATAGCCTATTGGTCTCATCCTGCGGGCAACTGTGTTTTCCCACTCTTTTACCCACAAATATTTTGATGGCTTGAGCAGGTGCATGCTTGAGGAGAGATTTGTCAATCAGTGCGTCATATAGAACAACATCTGCTTTGTTCAATGCCAAAACTGCCTTCAAAGTAATCAATTCGGGATCACCGGGTCCTGCACCCACTAGGGTAACTTTTGGTTTTACTTTTTGTATCATGCTGTTACCTCCTTTTCTCTAAATGCACTAATTGCCTCAAAAACCTGAACAGCATATCCAAAATATTGCTTTGCGAAATCCTCAGTAGGTTCATTGTTTTGGATCTGATAGGTGATTTCAGCAAAGGATTTTATTAAATCAATCTTATTAGTTTCTGTGAATGTTTCGTCAAAGAGGGTGATGATATTTGCATAAGAATTGGTGCTTTTGCCTTCACTCAAAAGAATTGCCTTTGCTGCATTAACCAAACCTGCATAGGTATGATAAATACTGTCTGACCATCTTTTCTCTTTGTAAGCTTCCTCGGATAATTCCAACTTCTCCCGTGCTTCCAACAATAAGGTCGCTACCAAATCAATCACCACTCCGGCACATTCACCAACACCAACTGCCACTTTATAAGCATCCTCATTGCCCCAATCTACCTGATCTTCCTCGGTCAGGGTTTCGGTTTCGGTAAGGACTTTAAGGATGTCATAGAAGTAAATCTGTCCCTTCCTGTCATAATAATCCAAGAAAGGCTCTTCAATTTCTCCAAATTTTTCAAAATCATTGATCAATATCCGCAGTGCTTCGGGACCTCTTTTGCTAGGAATTTTGATGACTTTATCCGCAAATCTACCCTTACCATTTCCAAGTGTTCCTCCTCCCAATAAAACCTGAAGTGCTGGAAATACAGTTTTCCCTACTTTCATGGACATACCCTGAAATCCGATATGGGCCATGTTGTGCTGCCCACAGGCATTCATGCAGCCGGAGATTTTGATGGTCAGGTCTTTGTTTTTGAGGTATTGGGGATATTCGGCCAAAATGACTTTTTCCAGTTCCTTGGCAATACCTGTACTGCTGGCAATCCCAAGGTTACAGGTGTCAGTTCCTGGACAGGCGGTGATATCTGCGAAACTATCGTAGCCTGCATCTGCCAAACCAATCCTCTTCAATTCCTGATAGAAAAACGGTGTCGCTCCAACCTGCACATCCCGAATGAGGATGTTTTGCCTTAACGTAAAGCGCACTTCATTTCCTGCATATTTGCTCACCAAATCTGCCAAAAGCCTCGCCTGGTCGGTATAAAAATCTCCCAAATGGACTTTCACACCTATGGAAACAAATCCAGGTTGTTTTTGTGGTAGCACATTGGTCAGTTTCCATTGCTCATAGGTCAAATCCAAAGGCTCCTCCAGCAAGGGAAATTCAGGCTGAGGAAGCACTTTGGATTCTTCATAGGTTTGATCGTCAATGGGATATTTTTTGTATGGCAAAGCCTTTCTTTCTTCTTCGACCAAATTCAGGAATGATTCAAGACCCAACTCATTGATCAAAAATTTCATCCTGGCTTTAAGCCTTCTGGATCGTTCACCATGTCTGTCAAAGATCCTTAATACACCTTCTATAAAAGGAATCAATTCATCTGTTGGTAAGAACTCTGTAATTAAGTCAGCGTGCCTTGGCTGCGACCCCAATCCTCCGCCCAAAAGGATTTTAAATCCCCTTATTTCTTCTCCATTCTCTTTTTTTACTTGGGGAATAAATCCCAAGTCATGAAGATAAGTCAATGCGGTATCCTCTTCTGAAGCAGAGAAAGCCATTTTGAATTTTCTGCCCATTTCCTGACATACCGGATTTCTTAAAAAATATCTGAAAACCGCATCCGCATAAGGTGTCACATCAAATGGCTCTTTCGGATCCACGCCGGCAGTTTCTGAAGCAGTCACATTTCTGACGGTATTACCACAAGCTTCCCTTAAAGTCACATCGTCTTTTTCCAATTCTGCCCAAAGCGCCGGAGTTTCATCCAAACTGACGTAATGAATCTGAATATCCTGCCGGGTAGTGATATGAAGTCTTCCGGTAGAGTATTTGTCAGAAACATCTGAAATCCTCTTCAACTGCTCTCCTGTAGCTTTTCCATAAGGCAATTTGATACGGATCATCTGTACACCGGGCTGCCTTTGTCCATAAACTCCTCGGGCTAGGCGAAGACTACGGAATTTTTCCTCATCTATTTTCCCTTCCCTGAAAAGCCTGATTTTTCTTTCCAACTCAAGGATGTCTTTTTCCACAATGGGATTTTCGATTTCAGTTCTGAAGCTTTGCATTTGTTATTTTAATCTATAGGTTAAGTAGAGTTTTTGATTGTACCAAGAACCAAGTACGAAGTACCAAGAGCAGTTTAATTCAAGATTTTGGTGAATTTGAGGTGCCTATGAGTTTGATTTATTTGATTAACTAGATCCAAATACTTGGTAGTCTTGGTACTTTGTACATTGTACATTGTACTACTCAATAAACCCAACACTCACGGTATCATAGCTTCCCTCATCGATAAGTATAAAGCTGCCATTGGATTTATTTTCGGTGTAACTGTCAAAGTGAATAGGTTTGCTTAAGCGTAAATTCACTTTTCCAATATCATTCAGTTTCAGTTGCTGCGTAGGTTCCTCGCCTGAGAAATCTGTGTGGATCAGTGATTCAATGCTGTCCACTTTTGCCAATACCCTATTCACCCCATGCTGCAGTGTAAATTTATCACCGACCTTCAAAGGCTTGCTGTTGACCTGACAGATAGTGGCAGCAATTTGCTTTTCGGATTTGGGAAGCTCATTGGACTTGACCAACATATCCCCTCGGCTGATATTGACTTCATCCTCAAGTGCGATGGTCAATGATGCTCCAGGTGTGGCAACTTCATATTCCTGATCGAAGAAACTTATGGATTTGATTTTGGATTGGGTGAAAGAGGGCAATACAGTCACCTCATCGCCTACTTTCAGATTTCCTCCATAAAGCACTCCTGAGAAACCTCTAAAGTCATGGAATGCCTCGGTTTTTGGTCGGATGACATATTGAACCGGGAAGCGGGCAACAGAACTTTCCTGTAGATCATCTGTTTCCAAAACTTCCAAATGGTCCAATAGGGTATTCCCCACAAACCATGGCATCAAATCCGATTTCTTGGCAATATTTTCACCCTTCAAAGCCGAGATAGGAATAAATGTAATTTGCTCGGTATTGAAGTTGCTTTTTTCCACCAAAGCTTCAAAGTCTGATTTTATTTTGAGATATACATCTTCATCATAGCCTACCAAATCCATTTTATTGATCGCAATCACCACATGGCTGATTCGGAGTAGGTTACTGATAAAAAAATGTCTGTATGTCTGCTCAATGACTCCTTTTCTTGCATCGATCAATATGATCGCAACCTGAGAAGTGGAAGCTCCGGTCACCATGTTACGGGTATATTCTACATGCCCGGGAGTATCTGCTATGACAAAGTTGGTTTTGGGCGTATTGAAATAAATATGAGCCACATCGATGGTAATACCTTGTTCCCTTTCTGCGACCAATCCATCAGTAGCCAAAGAAAAATCAAGGTAATCAAAACCACGCTGCCGGCTTGTTTTTTCAATAGCCTCCAACTTGTCGGTTGTCAATGATCTGGTATCATACAGCAATCTTCCGATCAGGGTACTTTTACCGTCATCTACCGAGCCTGCTGTAGCTATTTTTATGAGTTTTTTGTTTTCCATTCTTAGAGACGTGAGATGTGAGACATAAGACGTGAGACTTGGCCTCAGCTGATATTTTAATGCCACTAAGTCACGAAGACTTATGGTTTTTTGATTTTATTTCTAGAACTCCATTAGGCAGTCTGAAGACTGCAAGGTTTGTGGTCCAAGACTGAAGTCTTGAACCATCTCATTACCTGTCTTGAATCTTGTGTCTTGTGTCTTGAATCTTCCTTTAAAAATACCCTACCTTCTTCCTTTTCTCCATGGCGGCTTCTGATCTTTTATCGTCAATTCTGGCACCTCTTTCTGAGATGGTGGAATCCCGGATTTCAGCGACCACTGCATCAAGGGTTTCTGCTTCTGAAAGCACTGCGGCTGTACAGGTCATATCTCCAACAGTTCTGAATCGGACCATTTTTTCATATACCTCTTCGTGGTTTTCTCTGTATACATGCTCATTCGCAGTCCAGATCAATCCGTCACGGAAGAAGACCTCTCTTTTATGGGCAAAGTAGATGGAAGGGATTTCGATATTTTCAGTTTTGATATATTCCCAAACATCAAGCTCTGTCCAGTTTGAAATCGGGAAAACACGGACATTCTGCCCTTGGTGAATTTTGCCATTGAGCATATCGAAAAGCTCAGGACGCTGGTTTTTTTCATCCCATTGTCCAAAGTCATCCCGGACCGAAAATACCCTTTCCTTTGCCCTTGCTTTTTCTTCGTCCCTTCTGGCACCTCCGATACAGGCATCAAACTTGAATTCCTCAATGGCATCCAATAATGTGGTAGTCTGTAAAGTATTTCTGCTTGCATACCTGCCCCTTTCTTCTGTGACTTTACCCTGATCGATGGAGTCCTGAACATTTCTGACAATCAATTCCAAGCCCAATTCTGCCACAAGCTGATCCCTAAACTGTATAGTCTCAGGAAAATTATGGCCGGTATCAATATGCAAGAGGGGAAAAGGTATCCTTGCCGGATAAAATGCCTTTTGAGCAAGTCTCACCAAAGTAATGGAATCTTTACCCCCCGAAAATAACAGCACAGGCTTTTCGAACTGTACAGCCACCTCCCTCAGGATATGGATCGATTCTGCTTCTTTGGGGTTCGGTATCAATAGGTTTGACATAGCAATTGAATCTTTTTGTTTTTAATTTCTTTTTACTTCATCATTTGGTGTTCCATGTTCATTATTCTAAATTTTGAATATCGAATGTCGAATTATGAATAATGAATTCCGAAGTCTTGTGTCTTATGTCTCACGTCTAGTGTCTTACTTAGCATGTAACCCACATTCCTTCTTGGAATCCTCCCACCACCATCTGCCAGCGCGGGCATCTTCACCTGCTGAAATGGCCCTGGTACAAGGGGCACAGCCGATGCTGATAAATCCTTTGTCATGCAATGGGTTGTATGGGATTTTATTTTCATCGATGTAAGCTATCATTTGATCATAAGTCCAATCCAGCAATGGATTAAATTTGATGATTTGGTTGGCTTCGTCCCAATCGAGTTTTTTCATAGAAGAACGGTTAGAGCTTTGTTCTGCCCTGAGGCCTGTAACCCAGATACTGTTTCCTGCCAAAGCTCTTTTTAAAGGCTCAACCTTACGTACATGGCAACAGGATTTTCTGTTTTCAACTGAATCATAAAAACCGTTGATCCCTATAGTATCTACCAGATTCTCCAAGGATACTTTTTCAGGATATAAAACCTGTATTCTCTTTTTGTACTTACTTTCTGTTCTTGCAATCAGATCCAAAGTTTCCGGAAACAGCCTTCCGGTATCCAAAGAAAAAATATGAACAGCAATATTATTTTCTGCAATCAATTGGGTAATCACCTGATCTTCCTGCCCCAATGAGGTAGAGAAGACTACTTTCCCGGGAAAGAGATCTGACAAAAAGCCAAGAGCCTCCGCAGGACTTAGCTTCTCAA
>CAZLJT010000225.1:0-6194 GCA_964559905.1 uncultured Aquiflexum sp. | reverse complement strand
TTGGGAGGAAACACAGGCGGTGATTCTTTTTGTGGTGGGAATCAGGACAGATTCCACGATTTTGTCATCATAAAGCTTTACGGCATTTTTGATGGTACCATCGGTAGAGTGCTGCATCAGGTCCACTAGTATATGATTGATGGTGAAATTGGCTTTGAGCATTTCCCTGGTTTCTTTCGAGATATTGCTCATGTCATCAAAGTTTTTCAGGGACTTGTTCCACAGCCATTCATACACCTGCTTGGCCCGGAATTTCTTATCTCCTTGGGATATAAAAAATTCCTCCAACTGTTCGAGTGTAAACTTTCTGATGTCTTTTTTTGAGGTATTATCCATGTTGCAAATATAGGGATCTGATTATGGAAATTATTTGAAACTGCCAAATGAACATCAGCTTAAGAAGATTAGGTTCAAATCAATGAAAACATTCCGAACCCTTCGAAAGAAGAAAATACCCTCAACCAGAAATAAATTTTCAAAAGCTTAAAAAATAACATATTTTTAATCCAATGGAAGCAATCAATAATCTCCTCCAAAAAATGACTAAAGAGTCATCAGACTGGGAAAATTCAGGAGATAGGAGGCATATTTTTTTGCAATGCTATACCACTATGAGCCGAAATATGTATTGTTCTATTGAGGAAAAGCGCTTTTCGGACCCGCAGTGGGTATCCACCTTGTTGGTAAGGTTTTCAGACTATTATTTCGATGCCCTTGACCTTTATCATTCAAATCAACCGAAAGCTCCTTCTGTTTGGAGGCAAGCACATGATGCAGCCAAAAATCCTGAGACTAACGTGCTACAAAATTTATTGCTGGGAGTTAATGCTCACATTAATTATGACCTCCCTTTGGCATTGTATGACTGCATGGAACAGGAATGGTTAAAATTACCGCTGAAAAAAAGAACAATGAGAAAACAAGATCACGATCTCGTCAATCAGATAATTTCTTCCTCGATAGATGATGTCCAGGACAGTATCATCAAACCTTTATCTCCTACCTTAGCTGTTTTGGACAAGATAATGGGAAGAATGGATGAATGGATGCTTTCAAAAATGATCGGTTCTTGGAGGAGCAGTGTTTGGGAGATTTCCCAACTTTTGTTAGAGGCTAAAACACCTGAATTGCGTGAAGAAATAAGGCAAGCACAGGAAATACAAGTTCTAAATAGAGGCGAAAAATTAATCGCCCTCTTTTGAATAGCCCTCAATATCAAGAAAAGACCAAAATAATGTCAAGCCATTTTCATTTCCAAAGCAATTAATTTATCCCTAATCTCCACAATACTCTCCCATTCCCGGTCTTTTTCTCCGTGCTCGATTCCCACATAGCCGTGATAGCCATGGGATAGGACAATTTTCATCATACGTTCATAGTCCAAAGGAAATTGGTTCCCCTTGTCATCAAAGACCGTAGGCTTGAGGCTGACACCTTTGGCCATGGACATCAATTCATCTACACCCAAGTAAGAATCATAAGTGATGTGTTTGTTCTCATCTTTGAAAATTCTAAAGTTGCCGAAATCCGGCAGACTGCCTGCTCTTTCGTGTCCGGTCTGTTTTAACATCCCAACCAGCCATTTGGCATCACTGGAAAATCCACCATGGTTTTCGATGATGATATCGATATCAAAATCATCCGCAAATTCACAGAGAGACCGCATGCCATCTGAACACAGCTTCATCGCTTCGGCAGCCATATGCGGATCTTGAGACCAGGGAATTTCAGTATAGGCATTGATCCTAATGGAATGACAACCCAAAAACTTGGCAGCCTCGACCCATTTTTTATGATTTTCAACAGTCTGTTGCCTATCAGTTGCAGCCTTGGCACCCAAAGTCCCTTCCCGGTCCACCATAATCAATACCTGCGTAATACCCTCATTCTTACATCGGGTATTCATTTCACTGAGATAGTTCTTGTCCTTTGCCTTGTCCATAAAAAACTGATTGACGTATTCCACTGCAAGGATGCCATGCTTTTTGCTCAACAATGGAAAATCAAGATGATCCATCTGTCCTGAAAACAGCAAACGGTTGACGGACCATTCTGCAAGAGAAATTTTGAACAAGGGGTCTTGATTTTTCAAAGAGAAACTGATTTGGGGAATCCCGAGTCCTAAAGCTGCTGATGCCAATCCGGCTTTTTTGAGAAAATCTCTTCTAGCATTCATGATAAGGTTGGTTTGGGTTCAATGTTGATTTAAGTGTAAAATATTTGTCTATTGCAGCTAATTTATTGCTATATTCTATTTTGAGATCATTCATATTGATTATTCAATCTTCAAAAATCTTCTGAAGACAAATCGACAATAATATCGCAAAAAAGAATAGAATCCCAACAGGATTTTGGCTATTTTGATGATTCCTGATTTTTAAATAGCAATGAATTTGAAAAGACGTCTATCTAATCTCCTACCCTTTTTATACCGAATCAAGCGGGCATATTCTGCCTTTAAGCTCAAATCCGGGATCAAGCTAGGACTGATCAAGTCAATCATGATTATGCCTTACAAAGGATTTGGCAATGACAGGGAAATATATTTTGTGGCAAGAATCCTAAGGGATAGAAAAATCGGTACTTCCAGTGCAAATGACAGGCGATGGGGGAATTTCAGAAAGATGTATAAACGTTTTATGACATGGGAAATCCCAAATATCAGGGTGAAGGCCACATTTTTTGGAAATGAGGCAATCGCTTTAAGTGATGAGGAAGGTTATGTTGAATTCAGAATTCCTGTTCCAGCTGATTGCCATTTCAGTAATCAATGGCAGGAAGTGCATCTTGAATTGTTGGATAAGGTCATTCCCAAGCAGGGTGAAGTTAAGGCCATGAACAGGGTATTCTTGCCCTCTGAACACTTGGAATATGGGATAATTTCGGACATAGACGATACCATTGTTCCTACAGGCGCCACCAGATTATGGGAAATGATCAAGACGACTTTTTTGGGAAATGCCCATTCCAGAATTCCTTTTCCCGGCGTTTCGGCCTTTTACAAAGCTTTGGAAAAAGGGAGAGATGATATAGAAAGCAATCCCTTGTTTTATGTTTCAAGCAGTCCTTGGAACCTGTATGATTTTTTGATGGAGTTTTTGGAAGTGCATCATATTCCCAAAGGACCATTGATGCTGCGAGATATTGGGTTGTCAAGGGAACAATTGATTGCCGGCAGTCATTTTGACCACAAGCTGGCTCAGGTCGAAAAGATATTTGAATATTATACAGATATCCCTTTTATCCTAATCGGGGATTCCGGTCAACATGATCCTGAGATTTACCTTCAGGTGATCAAGGATTATCCGGGAAGGGTAAAGGTGATATATATCCGTGATGTCCAAAAATCCCGCCATGCTGCCATGGAAGAAATCCAATTGAAAATGCAAAATCTTGGTGTGGAGATGCTCTTGGTGACTGACACTTTGGACGCCGCAAGGCACGCGCTAGCCAAAGGTTGGATCCAAAAATCAGATGTAATAGATATCGCTGAAACCAAAAAAGAAGACGACGAAATCAAATAAAACTTATAAATTTTTTACTGCATAAAAGCACATATCAAGCACATCATTCAGTAAGGTTATGTCCAAGGATTTATTTTTAGGTACCACCAATACATATTTGAAATATATACTCGATTCGCTTTCATTAAAATTATAGTGCCCTAATGGAAGATTTCTGTTTTTTCCGAAAAGTGATCTTTTCAAGCCCTCAAGATCATTCGTATCGATTAGATTTGGGTTTGTGTAAAAAAACTGAATGAATTCCGATCCATCCAAATCCTCCCCCTCAGGCATTATACTTACAGTAAGATACTGTTTGTCCTTCTCTTCAATATCATAGTCATCCTCACTGACATCAATGATAAGCATGGGTATTGGGAGTTCATCAGACGCCTCATAAAAGTCGCATTGATATCCCAAATCTTCTATGTTGTTTTGAATTTCCTTCAATAAAATCATTTTCCGATCAAATAAATTCTCTTTGGTTTATGCCTTCAATCAATATTTTAATCTGCTTTTGGGGGTCACTCATATTCTTGATCAGTTTTTTTTCATTTACCCCTGCAGCTTTTAGATATCCCAAAATGACATTTCCTTCATTGGTCAGATTAGGTTCCTCTAAATAGGCTAGGTTTACAATTTTCCTCAGAATAAACTTAGCCTGCTGTAATCTAAATTCACCCTTGGCTGCAGTCGATTTGGTCGGATCAAATTCAAAAACCCCTTTTTTTGGCACTGCCTTTCCTTTGGCTATCTTCCTTGCCATCCTGTCCCTCCCAGCCTGTTTTGCCATTCTGGTAGCGGGAAGAGCGAGGTCAACTGCCGCCGCTGCTCCTTTTACGGCAGCTCCTCCCGCAGCTCCCATACCTGTAAGGGTTGCGATAGATCCTGCAATTTTTGCCATTTCGGTGGCAAGATGAATTCCCTGACGGACAACCCTTTTTTTATTGGCATCTCTAAGCTCGGTCGCCAAAGTAAAATCCTCCACCTGACTCCGGCTGATACTGGCATGATTTTCGGCCTCAAGAACCTTGATTTTTGCTTTTAAATCCGAAATTCTGTTTTTAAGAAATGATACTTCCCTTTTTTCTTTAAAGAATCTTTTTCCGGTATTAAGTTCATGATTTTTCAACCTTGATTGGTCCTGGAAAATAACTTGTCTAATATTTGCAATCTCAGCGTCTTTAACCCTATAGAATTCCGAAGCATCTTTCAAATCTTCTTTATCAATTCCAGATGCATCAGCAATTTTATTACGCTGTTTATTCATGGCTCTTCTGTTGTGATTAGAGATGGCAAGGTAATAGCCCTGCATTATCATTTTGCCACCAGATATAGCAATATCAAGTCCGGGAACAGCCGCCATTAGATGTCCGGAAGCTCCTGCTGAATTCACCAATTCAATAAAGGCCTTGACCGAAAGCACAATACTTTTGGCAGATTCCAGGGCATGAAGGCCAATTTCTGCACTTGCCTGTATTTTTTCCTCAGTACTATAATCCTGATGTTTGTTGATGAGGTTTACAACACCTCTCATGGCCTCAAATCCTTCTTTGATCCCTCCAAAAGCAGACCCAAAACCTTCGAATGCGGATCCGAAATGACTGGCATCCGTAGCAACAGAACTACCGGAACCTGTATGAACCAGTTTGGAAACAGCTTCTCCTGTTTTCATGGCTCCCTGTTCGATATCGATTATGGTGACAAAAATATCAGCAGCAGTAGCTTCTGGATCTCCTAAGGACTTAAATCCATGTGCCATGGCAAGAAGACCTGTAACGCCGGTAATGCTATCCCCAACAATGCCCATATTTGCTGCATGTTGTTTTCCTTCGACAGTTGCCCCGGATCCTCCACTGGTTCGGGTATGGATTGTTTTGTCATTCAGCGCATCGGCGAGGCCTGTTATACCTTCATTTCCAATAAAAGTTGCAGGTACCTTGGTAACTGCTTCAACGACAGACTTGGTTTTGCCTAAACGATCACTTCCTTTTTCTGCTGTTGCAGATTTAAATACATCTCCCCTGACGTAAAGATTTTGGTCAGAAATATCCTTTCCATCTAAAGTATAAACTTTAAACCAATCATAGTGGTGCGGGCCTTTTTTGTCCAAGGCTGAGTACTCTTCCTGATTTGGACCCCTTCTGGATTTTAAAGCATTGGTACTGATTTCAAGCTCTTGCCCCTGTAAAACCTCTAACTTTTCATTTCCCCCATAGATCGTTTCCCCTTTTTTTTCCACCAAGTGGGAAAGTCCTGTCACAAATACTTGTTTTTTTTGAAGCTGAAATACTTTATCCGATGATATTTTTTGCTCCTTTTCTTTATTTTGAATAAAAGCGTTGGAAAAAGAAAAAGGTGTTTCTTTAGTTATTTTGGAAGGATTAGCTTTTTGATCTGTTTTTTTTGAATTAGAATTTATAAATCCTAAAGAAGCAACTTTACTTTCAGAAGCCATTTGAATGATGCTGAGCTGAATTGCGGTCTGTTTCCTATTGTCTTTAAAAGTTAAAGAATCGCCAGCTGTCCCTTCAGTTTTGGTCGGTGAATTGTTTTTTGCCTTCTGCTGTGCAGCAGGTGCAGCTAGTGCTTTCATGACAATATTGATTATCTATTTCCTGAAAAAACACTCTGGGAATTTTGAAAATTTGTCAACTATACCAGATTGATTTAAACAAGATAGTTTAAATC
>CAZLJT010000224.1:0-6254 GCA_964559905.1 uncultured Aquiflexum sp. | reverse complement strand
ATAAAAGATATGAAAGAGAACCGGGTATCCATAGGTACATGCCACAGGAATTAATGCAAAAGGCAGGCATGGATGTTTCGGTTGATTCCCTCTTTATTGAAAATGCTGCCATTAATTATTTTGAGTTTCCGGAAGTTGGAATGATCCCGGGACAGTTATCATTTAACAAACTGAATGCAGCACTATATCCTTTCAATTTGGTAAAAGAAGATGCAGTCTATCCAAATGAAAAAATGTTTTTGTTAGCAAATGCCAAATTAAATGGCCGGGCCGATTTGAATTTGCAAGCTCATTTCTTTTTTGATGATCCCTATCCTATAAATGTCAATGCGCAGCTCGGGGAATTTGATCTGGATCAGCTAAATTCCATTTTAGAACCAAATGCTTTTGTCCGGGTTACCCGTGGAAAAATCAATGGTGCTGATTGGTCTTTTATAGCAGATGAAAAAGAAGCCATTGGCCGAATGGTCATTCTCTATTCTGATCTAAAGCTCGAATTACTTGACGAAAGAACTCTGGAAAAAGGAACAGGAAGAAAAGGGATCCTGACTTTTGTATTGAATACTTTTGCTGTAAGAAGTAACAATCCAAGGCGATACCTAAGGAAGCCAATCAGTTCCAGCATTTACGAGCCTAGAAACACAGAACGCTTTGTTTTTAATTATTGGTGGAAAGCCACTTTCAGCGGTCTCAAGGGTAGTCTTGGTCTAGGCCAGGACAAAATCCCCAAAAAGAAAAGACAAGAAGCTGAAAACAGGAAAAAGCAACTTGAAATGAGCCTGAAAGAAGAGGATTAAAACACTCATGAACAACAACAGAGGTAAATCCACCTGCAATATTGGGAAACTGAACTTTCTGACTTAAATAAACCCAACCTTAATTGGTATCAAAAAAGCGGCCTCAAAGCCGCTTCTTTTATAAACCAAATGCTTTTTTGATTCTATCTACAAAATCAAGTTTTTCCCATGTGAATAGTTCCACATCAAAGGTCAGGGTCTTGCCATCGGGCGTTTTGAAGGTTTTGCTGACCACTTCATTTTCTCTGCCCATATGGCCATAGGCCGCAGTCTCCTCATAGATTGGATTGCGGAGTTTAAGCCTTTGCTCAATGGCATAGGGCCTCATGTCAAATATAGCCTCTATTTTTCTGGCAATTTCACCATCTCCCATGTCTAGTTTCGAAGTGCCATAGGTATTGACATAAATCCCCATAGGTTTGGCAACACCAATAGCATAGGAAACCTGTACCAGAATTTCATCTGCCACCCCGGCCGCAACCATATTCTTGGCAATATGCCTGGTGGCATAAGCTGCAGACCTGTCAACTTTGGAAGGATCTTTGCCTGAAAATGCCCCGCCGCCATGGGCCCCTTTTCCCCCATAAGTATCCACAATGATTTTTCTTCCCGTCAGACCGGTATCTCCATGAGGGCCTCCGATGACAAACTTCCCGGTGGGATTGATATGGTAAGTGATCTTATCCGTAAACAAGGCCTGAATATTGGGTTTCAGTTTGGATATTACTCTTGGAATGAGAACCTGTATCAGATCCTCTTTGATTTTGGCCAACATCTTGGGTTCATCATCAAAATCATCATGTTGGGTGGAAATGACAATGGCATCAATCCTTTGGGGTACATTATCATCCGAATATTCAATGGTTACCTGTGATTTGGCGTCAGGCCTCAGGTAAGGTATATCCCTTTTTTCTCTTCTCAGCATGGCCAGTTCTTTCAGTATTCTATGTGAAAGTTCCAGGGCCAAAGGCATATAATTATCGGTTTCTTTAGTAGCATAACCGAACATCATACCTTGGTCTCCAGCTCCCTGATCTTCGGGATTGGACCTGTCGACCCCTTGATTGATATCGGGAGACTGTTCATGAATCGCAGAAAGCACCCCACAGGAATTGCCGTCAAACATGTATTCGCCTTTGGTATAACCGATTCGGTTGATCACATCCCTTGCGATTTTTTGGACGTCGAGATAAGTTTCTGATTTTACCTCACCGGCAAGTACTACCTGACCGGTGGTGACCAATGTTTCACAGGCTACTTTGGAACGGGGATCAAAAGCCAAAAAATTGTCAATCAATGCATCTGAGATCTGATCCGCAACTTTGTCAGGATGGCCCTCAGATACTGATTCTGATGTAAATAAATAAGGCATATAAATAATTAATTTAACGCGTTTCTGTAATGGAGCGTAAAAATAAGGTTTCACTCTGAAATAAAAATCCAATTATGAAATTATTATGGGCAATCATTTTAATATTTGTCAATCCTTTTGGCTATATTATTTTAATAATTGCCAGGAGGTAATCAATAAAATCAATAAAATACCTTAACCGTCGGAAATAATGTTTGGACTAGGAATCGTTGGCTTGGCCATATACGCATATACCATCTATGATGTCGTCTCCAGTAATTTTGGTGGACAAAATGATAAAATAGTATGGGTTTTGGTAGTGATATTCTTACCTTTTTTAGGAACTATTCTTTGGTTTCTGATCGGGAAAAAGGGAACTTTATGATTTGTAGATTTTTTCTAAGGCTTCCTCCAAAACAGGATATTTGAACTCAAAACCCTCCTTTTGGATTTTTTTAGCTGAAACCCTATTTCCACCCAAAACCATTTGGGCCATATCTCCCAACACAATTTTTAAAGCAAATCCAGGCACACCTATACCTACAAAAATTTTACCGACCCTCTTGGCCGCGGCTTTTGTGAGTTCAGCGTTGGTGGCAGGATTTGGTCCAACAGCATTATAAACACCATTCATTTCTTTGTTTTCAAGTGCAAAAAGAAAGATCCTCGCCAAATCATCAATGGCAATCCAACTCATCCATTGTTGTCCATCACCAAGTGGGGCTGCAATGGGTGGCTTTAACATTTCCGGCAAAGCGCCGCCCCTTTTATCCAAAACTATCCCTATCCGAAGCATAACAGTGCGGATTCCTATCTCAGTGATTTTTTCAACTTCGTTCTCCCAAGCGTTTACGACCTGGGCTAAAAAATCATTCCCGGCTTTTCCATTTTCATCCATTAATACATCCCCTGTATTAAAACCGTAATAGCCAACGGCAGATGCCGAGACAAATACTTGAGGCTTTTTTTCGGACTTTTCAATGGCATGTTTTAGCAATAATGTAGATTGTGTCCTACTTTGCAGAATAGCTTTTTTTCTCTCAGCAGTCCATCTTTTGTCAGCCACTCCCTCCCCTGCCAGGTGTATGATTCCATCTGCCCATTTTAAAGCATCAGGATCAATTGTTTGCTTTTCCACATCCCAAGAAAAAGACTTTTGCTTATATTTTTCTGGATTACGGCTTAGCCAAGCTACTTCGTAGCCTTTTTTTTCCAACAATCCTGTGATTTGCTTGCCCACCAATCCGGATCCTCCGGTAATCAATATTTTTTTCATTATCATAGCTTTATACAATTAACCAAGAGTTTTCGGATAGGTTACAAATCTTTTTCATTTGACTAACTCAAAACCAGCAAAAACTGCCAAAACACCCAATATCAAACTTCCCAAAATATATGCCATTGCAGTAAAATAATTCCCTGATTGGATAAGATTTAGGTTTTCTGATGAGAAGGTAGAAAAAGTGGTAAACCCTCCACAAAATCCTGTAATCAAAAGCAGGGACCAATCAGTGGGTATATTTTGATTCTTTGTGAAGTATCCCAGAAGAAGCCCAATTAGTAGGCAACCTAACATATTGGCAGTAAATGTGGCCAAAGGGAAGCTATTTCGGTATATCTTTTCTGCCACTACTTTGACCAGATATCTCAATATGCTGCCAACTCCGCCGCCAATGCCTACCAGGATAATTTGTTTCATTATTAAATAGATTGGTTAAAAACAATATTTGTCAAAAATGCAAATTGACATGGGCTAATATTTATATAAATTCTCAGATTACAGAAACAAATTACTTAAAATTGATTTAAAGTTAATGAACACCATAGAATTCAACCCAGCTAAAATGAAGCAAGCCAAGTTTTTTATCCATTTTATATTCTTTATTGGGTTTATTGTTACAGGCATTTCCCAAACTGATTTAGACCAAAAAGTGCCCCTTGACCCACGCGTGAGGATGGGTAAATTGGAAAATGGTCTCACGTACTATATACAGCAAAACCCAAAACCCGAAAATAAAGTGGAATTGAGGTTGGCCGTAAATGCAGGGTCTATTTTGGAAGATGATGACCAACAGGGATTGGCGCACTTCACGGAACATATGGCTTTCAACGGAACCAAAAATTTTGAGAAAAATGAACTGATCTCTTACCTACAATCTATTGGGGTGTCATTTGGCAGAGATCTGAATGCTTATACCGGTTTTGATGAGACCGTATACATTCTGCCAATACCAACTGATGATGAGGAAAAACTCCGAAGCGGATTTTTGGTCATGAGCGATTGGGCAGGTGGAATTTTGATGGAAGAAGAAGATATTGATGGGGAGAGGGGAATTATAGTAGAAGAATGGCGGACAGGACAGGGTTATAGCCAAAGGATGCAGGACAAATATCTTCCTTTGATGCTTCATAACAGCAAGTATGCCGAGCGGCTGCCCATTGGAAAAATGGACATTGTAGAAAATTTTGAATACGAAACCATTCGAAGATTCTATAGAGATTGGTACAGACCCAACAATATGGCGGTCATTGTTGTAGGAGATGCAGATCCGGATAAACTTGAATCTCTGATACGCGAATATTTTGGGGGACTGGAAAATCCGGAAAAATATCCCGAAAGAAAGCATTTCGAAGTACCGGAACATTCGGAGACTTTTGTGGGCATTATTACCGACGAAGAAGCACCTGGAATCCAGATTCAATTGTTTTATAAGCATAAAGCACTTCCCAAAGAAACTAAGGGAGATTACCGGAATTTCATCATCAGAACATTATATGGGGGAATGTTGACCCAAAGACTTGACGAAATCAGGCAGAAACCTGATGCTCCTTTTATTTTTGCAGGAACCGGTTATGGCAATTTTGTTAGAGACCTGGATTATTTTTCAGCCTCGGGGGTTGTAGCCCCTGGAAAAGTTGAGGCAGGCATTCAATCCTTGATCGTAGAAAATGAAAGAGTGGCCCAATTTGGATTTACTGCACCGGAATTGGAGCGGGTAAAAAGAGCAGTACTGAATAATGCCGAAAGGGCTTTCAAAGAAATGGACAAAGCGGAATCCCGGGCAATCGTCGGGAGGTATATCAACCATTTTCTGGAAGGTAATTTTGCTGAAGGAGAAGCTTGGAAATATGAATTCTATAAAGAAATCCTGCCAACAATAAGCCTGCAGGAAATAAATGATCTGGCAAAACTGCTTGTGAGAAATGAAAATAGAGTCATCATAGTAACTGCACCGGAAGCTGAAAAAGAGAATTTATCATCTGAGGAAAATATCCTAGCCCTATTTGAAGAGGTGGATAATATGATTCTCAGTCCTTATGAGGAAAAATTACTGGCAGAGAATCTCATTGAAAATTTACCCCAACCAGGCAAGATCGAGGAAATTTCAACGATTGAGCCTATTGATGTTTCAGAGATTACCCTTTCCAATGGGGTCAAGGTATTTGTTAAATCCACTGATTTCAAAAATGATGAGATCGTTTTTTCAGCTATTGGTAAAGGCGGTGTTTCAGTATATAGGGATGAGGACCATTATTCAGCAAGCTATGCGGGGGTTATGGTAAATATCATGGGAATCGGAGATTTTTCCCCTTCTGATCTCAGAAAAATATTGGCAGGAAAAAGTGTGTCTGTGACGCCAAATATTGGCACCTATTCTCAAAATATAGCTGGATCTACTTCTCCCAAAGATCTGCAAACAACAATGCAGCTGATTCACCTCTATTTCACCCAGCCCCGAAAAGACAGGGAGCTTTTTGAAGTGTATATGAACAACCAAAAAACCCAATTGGCATCTGCCCAGGCAAACCCCGATTACCAATTCTCAAAACAGCTGAACAGGATTATTGCCAACGGTAATTTGAGAGCGATGAGTATCTATGATCCTGAAGATTTGGACAAAGTGGATATGGAAAGGGGATTGGAGATTTATGCAGACAGGTTTGGCAATGCCGCAAATTTTGAATTCTTCTTTACAGGCAATATCAATCTCGAAACCTTTAAACCACTATTGGAACAATACATAGGAAGCTTGCCTTCGGACAAATCAAATACCGATCAATTTGTGGATATGGGAATCCGGGCACCAAAAGGAAAAACAGAAACT
>CAZLJT010000223.1:0-6271 GCA_964559905.1 uncultured Aquiflexum sp. | reverse complement strand
AGCTTGAAGCTTGGCTCAATTCAAATTACCATGGACAAATGGCTTATATGGCCAATAATTTTGATAAAAGATTAGATCCCACTAAACTCGTTGAAGGGGCAAAAACTGTGGTCAGCTTGGTTTATAATTACTTCCCGGATCAAAAATTGTCCGAAACCAAAGAAGATTTCAAAATAGCGAAATATGCCTATGGTAAGGACTATCATTTTGTGATCAAGGACAAACTGAAATTCCTTTTGCAACACCTCAAAGAAGAAATAGGGGATATTCACGGAAGAGCTTTTGTAGACTCCGCGCCAATTATGGAAAGACAATGGGCCCAAAAATCCGGTTTGGGATGGTTGGGGAAAAACAGCTTGCTATTGAACAGGCAAATGGGCAGTTTTTTCTTTTTGGCGGAATTGGTTTTGGATATAGATGTGAGTCCTGATACGCCAATGATGAAAGACTACTGTGGGACATGCACCAAATGTATCGATGCCTGTCCGACAGACGCCATCGTGCAGCCTGGAGTGGTTGACGGTTCTAAGTGCATCTCCTATTTTACGATCGAACTTAAGGAAAACATCCCTTCGGAAATGAAAGGGAAATTTGAGAATTGGATATTTGGTTGTGATATCTGTCAGGATGTTTGTCCTTGGAACAGTTTTTCCCAACCTCATCAAGAGAGTCAGTTCAACCCTCATCCTGATATAAAAGAAATGAATAATAGAGATTGGATTGAAATTACCGAAGAAACATTCCAAAAGGTTTTTGCAAAATCTGCGGTAAAAAGAACAGGATATAATGGTTTTTTAAGAAATATTAAATTTAATCTTTGAACATGCTTTTTGGATATCGGGAAATTTTGTCACAGCAGCATTCAAACTATGAAATTAACCGAAGTATTGTCAAAAAATGATGAAAGGGTATTCATCCAAGTCCATGTGTTGATCAATGAAAAAGAACCTCAATGGATAAGGCCCTTGGACAAAGATGTACTGTCGGTTTTTGATCCAAGACATAATAAACATCTCAAAAACGGCGAAGTAATCAGATGGATTCTCCAAGATCATAGAGGTGAACTGATAGGCCGCATTGCAGCTTTTGTCAATAAAAAATATAAAAACAAAGGAGATAAATTTCCTGTGGGGGGCATTGGGTTTTTTGATTGTATCGACGATCAGCCCTCTGCTAATTTATTGTTTGATACTGCAAAGTCCTGGTTGGCACATAGAGGGATGGAAGCTATGGATGGTCCCATTAATTTTGGCGATAGGGATAAATGGTGGGGGCTTCTCACAGAAGGTTTCCATCCGCCCATTTATAATATGAATTTCAACCCTCCCTATTACCAAAAATTGTTTGAGGGATATGGTTTCAAGACTTTTTATAACCAAATCTGCTGGAGCCTATCAGTTGCTTCAGATTCCCATCAGCTTGATCCGAAATTTTATGAAGCGCATAAAGAGTTTGACGGAAATCCTGACTTCAAAGCTGAACATATCAAAAAAAATCAGCTACCAAAATTTGCTGAAGACCTGAGCACCGTGTACAATAAAGCTTGGGCAAAACATGAAGGGAACAAAGAACTTTCTCCTCAACAAGCACTCAAACTATTGAATTCCATGAAGCCTGTTTTGGATGAAAAACTGATATGGTTTGTTTACCATAAAGGTGAACCTGTGGTAATGTGGATCAATCTTCCGGATATCAACCAAATCATCAAACACCTTAATGGACAATTTGGTGTATGGGCAAAACTTAAGTTTTTTCTTCTCAAAACATTTGGAAAAAATGACAGCTTTGTCGGACTTGTGTTTGGAATAGTACCTGAATTTCAAGGATCCGGTTTGGACTATTTTATGATTGTCGAAGCTGAAAAACTGATCAAATCCAAAACAAATTACAAGAAACTGGAGCTCTATTGGCAAGGTGACTTCAATCCCAAGATGCTGAATATCTCCAAAAATCTAGGTAGTAAAAAAAGCAGAAATCTAATAACTTACAGGTATGTGTTTGATCGTGAAAAACCTTTTGAAAGACATCCGATTTTCTCTTGAAAAAAATAAGCCCCGATTTCGGGGCTGTTTCGCTAACCTGCTAGGCTGATAAAATATTTGTTCAGAACAGGTTCATAATTGTTGGAAAACTTTCGGTAACACCAGTCTTTGAATTCCTGAATCTCTGTTGGCATCAATAGATTCAGGGCCTTTCTCAACTCTTTTTCGAAGAGTGACCTGTCAAAACTCACTTTCATCAAAATAGTTTTTGCGTATTCTAGCATATTTCAAAGAATTTAAAGGTTAAACAACAACACATATTGAAACGGCACTAAATAAGGTTTGTTGCGTTTAAAATATAAAGTTAATTTGCGAGCATTAAGTAAAACACAACATGATTAGAACGAGCATCACCCTAATACTTGTATACTTTTTGGGAATAATTTTTATTCCTGCTTTGGCACAGGAGGTAGTCATTGAATTAGGTCCGGATGAAATCGCGCTGAATGAAACTTTCAGTGTCAAAGTAACAATTTCCAATGACAAAATAAAGTCTTACAATGAATTCCCGGATATCGCAGGATTTCAAAAGCAGGGGATTTCTCAGTCTTCTTCCATGAACGTCATCAATGGACAGGTAAGTAGTACAAACAGTATCATTCAGTATTATAAACCGCTGCGAAAAGGTGATGTAACCATAGGTCCCTTTGCTATTAAAATAAACGGCCAGGATTATTCCTCCCCCGGCAAAAAAATAACTGTTGTCGAGGCTCGGGCACCTCAAAGGCAATCCAATGTTTTTGACCCATTTGACGATATGTTTGGCAGGTCCAGAGAGGAACCTGAATTTATTGAAATTGAAGATGAAGCCTTTTTTGCTTCTTCGGTTGATAAATCAGAGGTCTACGTGGGTGAAGGCTTCAATGTCAGTCTGGCCTTTTATATGTCAGAAACCAATCAGGCTCCTTTTCAATTTTATGAACCTGGAAAACAACTTGATGGAATCCTCAAGAAAATGAAGCCTACCAATGCTTGGGAAGAAAACTTTAATATCACCAATATTCAACCGGAAAAGGTGAGTTTTAATGGAAAGAATTGGATAAAGTACAAAGTCTATGAGGCAACTTTTTTCCCTTTTTCGGAAGGAGAAATAACTCTGCCGCCGATTTCATGGGAAATGATTAAATACAAAGTGGCTAAAAATCCCTCATTTTTTGGGAGTAACCGTTTGGAAGATTTCAAGACTTTTTATTCTTCTGCGAAAAGTATAAAGGTAAAACCGCTTCCGCCACATCCTCTCAAAAATGAGGTCAGTGTAGGTACCTATCAACTCAGGGAAAACATCACTCAATTTGAAGCCACTACAGGGGAGGGTTTCACCTATAATTTCGGCATCAGTGGGGAAGGAAATATCAATTCCATTTCCGCCCCAAAAACCAATCAAATCCACAAATTGAACACTTTTGATCCTAATGTGAGACAGCAGGTAAACCGGGGAATGGGAAGAATATCAGGCATAAAAGAATTCAATTATTACCTTACGGTCAATGAACCAGGAGAAATAAAACTTGCAGATCATTTTGAGTGGATTTACTTTGATCCTGTACTATCCAAATACGATACCCTTCGCCCAAAGGCAATAATAAATGTGACAGGAGAGTCCAAAGTCAATCAAGCCATTTCCAATCAGCGATTGGGCGGGATTTATGATTTGATTGAAGTAGAGAGCAATAAACTTTCTTACGAACGATATAAGTATTATTTTTCCATCTTTATCAATTTATTGCTGGCAGGATCGGTCATTTTGTTGGCAGTTCTGATTATGAGAAAAGGTAATGGGTAACACTTTCGGAAAATTATTCAAGATTTCAACATTTGGAGAATCTCATGGTTTGGGTTTGGGTGTAGTGATAGATGGCTGCCCGGCAGGACTTGCGATTGATGAGGATTTTATTCGGGCAGAAATGCAGCGAAGGAAACCAGGACAATCAAAAATAACTACCCAAAGAAAAGAGGAAGACGAGTTTCAAATTCTTTCCGGAGTATTTGAAGGCAAAAGCACTGGAACACCTATTGGCATGGTCATTTTGAATACCGACCAGAAAAGCAAAGATTATAGTCATATTTCGGACAAATTCAGACCTTCACATGCCGATTTCACTTATTTTGAAAAATTCGGTACCCGAGATTATAGGGGAGGGGGCAGAAGCAGTGCAAGGGAAACGGCCGCAAGAGTTGCTGCCGGATCTATTGCTAAATTGTTGCTCAAGCATTATGGCATCAGTGTACAGGCTTATGTGAGTCAGGTAGGTGATCTGAAATTGGAAAAAAACTATCAGGAACTTGACCTGAACAAAACAGAAGATAATATTGTGAGGTGTCCTGATCAAAAAACTGCCGACCTGATGATTGATTATATTGATGATGTAAGGAAAAGCAGAGATACGGTAGGAGGCATAGTCAGTTGTGTTGCGAAGGGTGTTCCTCCCGGTATCGGTGAACCTGTTTTCGACAGGCTACATGCTGAATTGGGCAAAGCCATGCTTTCCATCAATGCGGTCAAAGGTTTTGAATACGGAAGTGGTTTTGAGGGGGTAAAAATGAGAGGCTCGGAACACAATGATGCCTTTTATCAGGATGGGGATCGGGTAAGGACCAGAACCAATCACTCCGGAGGCATTCAAGGCGGGATTTCCAATGGTGAGGACATCTATTTCAATGTGGCATTCAAACCAGTAGCTACCATCATGCAAGATCAGGAATCTGTCAATGAATCAGGTGAAACTGTGACTGTTTCCGGAAAGGGGAGACATGATCCCTGCGTGGTTCCAAGGGCGGTACCGATTGTGGAAGCCATGTGTGCCTTGGTATTGGCTGATTATATCCTGCTCAGCAGGACCAATAAAATTTAAAAATATGTAAACCCAGAAAATATGTTTAAAAAGATACCTCTACATACACAGATAATTTCAGGTCTGATTTTAGGCTTAATAGTTGGTTTGGTAATTATCAAATTTGGCTTTGCTCCGGATTTTACCATCAATTTTATTAAACCGGTAGGAACCATTTTTATCAATGCCTTAAAAATGATTGCAGTTCCACTTGTTTTTGCTTCATTGGTCATTGGGGTAGCTAATCTGGGCGATATTTCAAAACTTTCAAGAATAGGCGGAAAGACCATTTTTGCATATCTCATCACAACTGTCATTGCCATTACTATTGGATTATTTATGGTCAATATCATTAAGCCAGGTGACAGCCTTCCAAAAGAAACAAGAGATAGCTTAATGGCATTGTATGATGATGCGGTCGGTACAAAAGCCGAGAAAGCAGCCGAAGTGACCAGTCAAGGCCCTCTTCAGCCTTTGATTGAGATAGTGCCGGAAAATATAGTTCAAGCAGCTGCTGACAACAGCAGTATGTTGCAGGTAGTGTTTTTTGCGATTATCGTGGGCATTGCCCTGCTTCAAATTCCTAAAGAGAAAGCCAAAAATTTTATCAACTTTTTTGATGCATTCAATGATGTGATCATTAAAATCGTGGAATACATCATGTTGATTGCCCCATATGGTGTGTTTGCATTGATGGCCTCCCTTATTGTGGAGATTGCAGGTGACAATCCTGATTCGGCTGTTGAATTACTGTTGGCATTATTGAAGTATACTTTAGTGGTATTGGGAGGATTGATTTTGATAATCGTGGGGATTTACTCAATCATCTTAAAATCCTTCACAAAAATTAAATTCACTGATTTTATCAAAGCCATGAGACCTGCCATGCTTTTGGGTTTTTCTACTTCATCAAGTTCTGCCACACTACCTGTCACTATGAAATTGGTAGAAGAGGAATTGGGCGTATCAGAAGAGGTCAGCAGCTTTGTGTTGCCATTGGGCGCTACGATCAACATGAACGGAACAAGCTTGTACCAAGCCGTGGCTGCGGTATTTATCGCACAGGCATTGGGCATGGATTTGACTATTTCCCAACAATTGACCATTGTATTGACAGCAACTTTAGCAGCTATTGGATCAGCAGGTGTGCCCGGCGCAGGATTGATTATGTTGATTATTGTGTTGGAAGCCATTGGCGTTCCCGGTGCAGGTGTGGCCTTGATTATCGCACCAGATAGAATCTTGGATATGTTCAGGACAGTAGTCAATATCACAGGAGATGCAACAGTCTGCGTAGCGGTTGCCTCTACTGAAGGCGAACTTCCGGATGGACTGATCCGTCAATCCAATCCATTTACTGCGAATGTGGAAGAGGGGGTTGGGTAAAGAAATTAAAAA
>CAZLJT010000222.1:0-6360 GCA_964559905.1 uncultured Aquiflexum sp. | reverse complement strand
AACCGTCCGGTAGGGTAATTTTGATCTGTTGATTAGACATTTATTTAAATTACTGGATGAAACATCACACCATTACAAACAGGTATGTTTTTGATTTGCAAATATGCATAGAGAGATGACAAAGAAAAAATTTAAGATTGGGTATTATGAAAATGAATGGCTATTTCCCTTCTGAAATCAAAATTAGCCTAGGATCTGCATGATAGATCACTAGGTTAAATTTTTCTACTGAAATTCTTTGCTGATTCTTAGAAACTCTTCCCTATGCTAATTCCAGCAAACCTCGGTTCGAAATTCCAATTTTCTTTTCCCAAAATAGGTGGGTTAACAAAAGGTGTGTATCCAATCCTATAGAAAAATCCACCTCCAGGTTTTTGATATCTATAACCAATTCTTAAAGGAAATGCTGCTCCATACATTATTTTTCGAGTTTCTTCGAAAGTGTCAAAGTTTAATTGGGAAATGCTTTCTAAATACGAAATCAAGCCGATTCCAAGTTCCAAATGATGACTTGATCTACCCCAAAAGGCGGAAAACTCAACCGGGATAGCAGGTAACCAAGTTGTTTCTTTAGGCCCATTAGGCCCAAAACTATATGTGTAATGCCAAAGTCCAAAACCTGCACTGACATTTAGCTTAAGTTTATCTTTTTGATGGATTATCCTGCTATAATTGAGTGCATATCTACCAGAACTACCCCCAAGTTCAAGATACAATGCATTCCGGGCCTCAAAGGCCTGTGGTTCATCTTGAGCGAAAGCACCTGTTGAAAACACAAATACCACACATAAAAATCCGAATAGGGTAATTTGACTAAATCGTGACATATCTTATATGGGTTCGAATTAGAGTTGTTAAACAATGTTTCGTTAAGATAGAAACTTGTCCTCTATTATGAAAGGTTTGGATGTTTTCTTCTTTCAAATTATCCTGTTCAAAAATAAATTCCATCATTATATTTGCCTACAATCAAATAGAAATGACATACGATATTATAATTATAGGCGGAGGAATTGTTGGTTTGGCTACCGGGCTGAAAATCAAAGAAAAACAACCTGATCTAAAGATTGCCATACTTGAAAAGGAAGCCGAAGTAGCGAAGCATCAGACAGGAAATAACAGTGGTGTGATCCATTCCGGTTTATATTACAAACCAGGATCACTCAAAGCCATCAACTGCATCAAAGGCTATCATGAACTCATTAAATTCTGTGAAGAAGAAAGTATTCCCTTTGAACTGACTGGAAAGGTGGTGGTAGCCACCAAAAATGCGCAGATTCCAATTTTGAATGGATTACTGGAAAGAGGATTGCAAAATGGATTGGCAGGAACAAGGGCCATTACTTTGGATGAATTGAAGGAATATGAACCTTACTGCGCAGGCGTAGCTGCTATACATGTACCTCAGACAGGGATTGTAGATTACAAAGAGGTGGCCATTGCTTATGCCAAGAAATTCGAATCTTTGGGAGGAGAAATTTTTCTAAACAATAAAGTTGATAAAATCATAACCGAATCGGGTGTTTCCCGGGTCCGCACTGCCTACCATGAATTTTCAGGCAAATTAGTGATCAATTGTGCCGGCTTGTATTCCGATAAAGTGGCCCAAATGAATCAGGAGGAGTCCATTGATGTCAAAATTATTCCTTTTCGTGGAGAGTATTATAAGCTTAAAAAAGAAAGAGAATACCTGGTCAAAAACCTGATCTACCCTGTTCCGGATCCTAATTTTCCATTTTTAGGGGTTCACTTCACCAGAATGATGAAAGGCGGGGTTGAAGCAGGTCCCAATGCCGTATTGGCTTTTAAAAGAGAAGGATATAAGCGTTCCCAAGTCAACCTAGCGGAACTGAGTGAGACCTTGGCTTGGCCCGGATTCCAAAAAGTAGCTGCCAAATATTGGAAAACCGGAATGGGCGAAATGTACCGTTCATTCTCCAAAACAGCCTTTACCAATGCCCTAAAGGAACTTATCCCCGATATTCAGGAATCGGATTTGGTAGAAGGAGGTGCGGGAGTCCGTGCCCAGGCTTGTGACCGAACCGGGGGACTATTGGATGATTTCTGTATCCGGGAAAATGAATCTGCCATCAATGTCCTCAATGCCCCCTCTCCTGCCGCGACGAGTTCTTTGGCCATTGGGGGAACAGTAAGTGAGTTGGCTTTGAAGAGGTTTTGAAAAAAGAAGTGAGATTCAAAAGATTAGAAGTGAGAGTTTAGAAGCGAGAAAAATACAATTGCCAATGCTTTGAGAAAAGTATAAATTACATGTTTATACCAGTTCACTGAAGTTTAGGAAGGGTTAGTCGGATCTTTAAGATATTTAAATTTTGTATAGTTTAGGCCACTTCACATTGAGTTTCCTGAATAAGTACCTCCGCTGGAAGGCTAAGGATCTGGCACAAATTTCGAATCATTTTCAAGGAGAGTGGAATTTTACGGTTTAAAACTTTTGAAACAGTTCCTTTATCTCCAATTGCGGGGACAAGGTCTTTGGCTTTCAATCCCAAATCTTCCATTCTCACCTTTATGGCATCGATAGGGTCAGGCAAAGGAATTTCATCAAAGTTTTCTGATTCATATTTTTTCACCAACAAGACCAAAATCTCCAATTCATGGGATTCAGGGGTATCTTTTGAAACATCAAAAAGCTCCTCAATGCTTTTTAAAGCCTTTTCATAATCCTTTTGAGTTTCAATTATTCGTAAATTCTTCATATTGTCTAGACTTTTAATACATCAATTTTATCATATTCCGCATGCGTTCCAAACCATTTTATCAATGCATGTTTATACTGAAAACTAAACCTCACCACCAATCTGTATTTGTTTCCTTTTACATTGAATACCATTCGCTGATCACCGACCTGATCTGCACTAGGGTAATCCAGTTGGACTTCATGAGGATTTTTCCAAGAGGCTTTCCTAGCAATAGCAAGCCAAGTAGTTAGCCAGTCTTTAGAATCCGGATGTTTGGTATAATATTCTCTGATGGTCTGCTCCTTAATGATATTCACAACATAAAATTAATTAAAAAAGTTGGTTATTAACCAACTTATATTTATTCTATTGTTGCATTGATTAAAAAGTTATATCCAGTCTTTGCCGGATAGGTAGGTCCGCTAGGATCAGGAGATTAAAATTAATGACCCTGATCAGCTTATTGCCTACAGTCTTATTTTAGTCCCCCCATTAATCACAAATCCATCCAAAGGAGCATATATTTCCCTGAAGGCAGGATTATCAATACTTCCCGTAAATATGGAATCAAACCTGGTCTGTCTGGCATCCAGGAAATTTTCGAAATTGATATATAGGGAAAAATTCTCCCAAATCTTTTCTGCCATAAATCCCATGATCAAATATTCCTGCCCAATACTGTCATCACTCAATACCTGCCTGGAGAAATAATAGGTCTCCCAGCCTATTTTCACACTTTCATGGACTTCATAGAACAGGACAGAATTGATCCTGTGCTTGGGATTCAAGGGATATACTCCACTTTGACCATTATTGGAGATGTTGGCTTCGGTGAAGGTATATCCCATAAACCATTTGAAATCTTTCCATTCCCATTTGATATTGGTCTCCATTCCTTTGGTATCCGCAAATCCATTGATGTTTTGCAAGCTATAAAACTCATCTACAGGCTCACTGAGCAAAAGAGGCCTATCCAAATAGGTATAGAAAAACAGGTGGTTGATACTTAAAAACAATTGGTCATCGAATAGGCCGGTCCTATAATTAAGATCCCAATTCAAACCATAGCTCCTTTCCAAAACATTGCTTGCAGGATCGATTGGCAATACATTTCTAAATTGCAGCCTTTCTGTTTCCTCGGTGAAAATTGTAGGGGCCTTGTAGCCCAAGCCTCCCCCAATCCTTGATGAAAAAGCTGTATTTACTTTCCAAAGTAGGCCAATTCTGGGCAATACCGCCCAGCCAAAATCCGGTACATAATCTGTTCTCAACCCCGACTCCAAAATCCACTTGGAATCCAAATCCCAGGTATTTTGGGCAAATACTCCAATGGTCTGTAAGGAATAACTCCGATCAAGATTTGCATCAATCTCTGTGAAGGATTCTGTCCAAAGATTTGCCCCGAAAACCCAATCCGATGTCTCCCCATCCTGTCTGTAATTAAGTTCCGAAAAACTTGCCTGCTGCCTTCCATGGAAAACATAGTCGCCGGAGCTCAACTTTCTGTCAAAGTGGTTGATGGCATTTTTAAATTGGATTTTTCTGCTTTCTGAAAACCGGTGATTGACTTCCAATTGGGAATTGATTCGGAAACTTTCATTGTTTTCAAAAAAAGCATTGGGATTACTTTCATTGCCTCTGAGTAACTGCATGTTGCCCCCTTTTCTGTCTTCATAGTTGAGATTAATCCCCAATTCGGCCTCAGTACGTTTATTTGGGTACATAAAAACTTTAGGATTGAAAGTAAACCTGTTGAATTTGGGAATGGCAGATAATCCGATATCAGCAGGGTCATAAGGTTGATTGGAATTAAATGCACCAAATAAGGTGGTACCCCATTTTTCACTTCTTTTCCCATGAAATGCGGATATATCAAATCCACCCGCATTGGTTCCGTTCAACAAAAAACTTGTTTCACCTTCCATTTTTGGTCTTTTGGAGATCAAATTGACCAATCCTGCAATAGCACCACCTCCATAAAGCGTGGATGCGGATCCTTTGATCAGCTCCACTTGCTGTAAGTCCAACGGTGGGATTTGTAGCAGTGAAAGGCCTGAAGCGGCTCCTGAATACAGCGGAAAACCATCTTTGAGCAATTGGGTGTATCTGCCATCAAGACCCTGGATCCTGATGCTTGCATTGGCAGAGGTGGGTGAAGTTATCTGAACCATGACACCTGTACTTTCACTCAATATCATCCTGATATCACCGGGTTTCATATTGGCTTTTTCGTCCAATTCCTCACCAGCAATCACCTCTATCCGCGTGGGTATATCGGCAATTGTGCGTGAACTTCTAGTGGAAACGACCATGATTTCATCCAACTCCTCGTGCTCCTCATGGAGCGAAACGAGAAGGTAATCCACAGGAAGCGGAAGTTCAAATTTTATCGATTGGCTTTCGTAACCCAAAAAGCTAACAGCTAAGGTACCTTTGCCCAATGGCAAGCCTTCAAGCGTCACAGTCCCCTGTGCATCTGAGATGCCCGCTATTTCACTGCCTTTCAATTGAACCAAGGCCCCTGGAATTGCTTCTTGACTGTGTTCATCAACGATTTTTATTTTGAGCTCTTGGCTTTGGGCGATTAATTGATTTGCCCAAAAACCAAACAGCATCATATACAGGAATATTTTTCCCATGACGTTTAAGGAATTTAGATTTTTTGAAAATAAAAGAAAGGGTGAAAATACCCGGAGGAAAAAATCAGACTTTTTTAGGTGGATGCCAAAAATGACCGCTGATCAACCTTGGTGAAAGTTGCGCTACTGTTGAATTTAAAACTTTAAAAATGTCAGATTTTGGTATCAACTCGAGATGAACTGGTTCATTCAAAAACCAAACTGAACTACAGGAACAAATCGAAAAGGGCGGACAACAATCAGGATTTTCCTCTTTTTCATCACTGCAATGCGCTTCATGCTGATCACAAACCGGTTGTGCCAAGATGGGTTGCGTCATGATGAGGCAAATGAAAATTAATAAGAAATAGGCTACAGCTATTTTCATGAAATCCTGCTTTGATTCAAATATATTCATAATATCCTCAACTGTCAAAGTTCCTTACACAACGAACATGGACTTTCAAATCAATGCTAAGGTCAAAAAAACCTTATGATCAACCCTCTAAGCCTAAAAAATTTTTAATCTATTTTTACAAATGATGATCACTCAATTTGAATAAAAATTACATTTAATGAACAATTCAAATTTGCAGTTTCCAACACAAAACTACCCCTACATCCAACCCAATGAAAAAGAAAGTCCTTTATTCAATCCTTCTAATCCTCTTGGCCGGCTTAGCCTACGGCATCAACTATGCCTGGAAATCATTTCCTCTGATCAGTTCCTACGGATCAAAAATCATGTGCAGTTGTATTTTCCTTGCCGAGCGGGATGAAAACTCGGTGATGAGTCAGGAATTAAGGGCTTTCCCGATCAATTTGGGAGATTTTGAAGTAGACCGGGAAGGAAGAAAAGTAACAGGAAGTGTTTTTGGCTTGGCAGAAAGGGTGGCCATATACCGAGATGGTCAGGGATGCACATTGTTGTCCGGGATGGATGAAGAAGAAGTCAGAAATCAGGTTTATTATGAAGTACCAAAACCCAATTGGAGTCAGGACACCGTGAGTTGGCCAAATGGATACAGGCTCAACGATTCCAT
>CAZLJT010000221.1:0-6386 GCA_964559905.1 uncultured Aquiflexum sp. | reverse complement strand
CCATCCTCCGTTTGGTTGTTTTCCAAAATAGAAGCTACGATTCTTGGCAAGGCCAAAGCACTGCCATTGAGGGTATGGGCCAGTTGGGTTTTCCTGTCTTCTCCTTTGAAACGCAATTTGAGTCTGTTGGCCTGATAGGTCTCAAAATTGGACACTGAACTGACTTCCAACCATCTTTCCTGCGCAGCAGAGAAAACTTCCATATCATAAGTCAAGGCTGAGGTGAAACCCATATCTCCACCGCAAAGCCTCAAGACGCGGTAAGGGAGTTCTAATTGTTGAAGCAGGTTTTGGACATATTTGCTCATTTCCTCCAATGCAATGTAAGATTGTTCAGGATGTGAAATATGTACAATTTCTACTTTATCAAATTGATGCAATCTGTTCAGTCCTCTTACATGCGCACCCCAACTTCCGGCCTCTCTTCTAAAGCATGGTGTATATCCTACATTTTTGATGGGGAGATCCTGTTCCTCTAAAATTACATCCCTGTACATATTGGTAATGGGAACTTCCGCTGTGGGAATAAGAAAAAGCTTGTCAACTGTCGCTTCATACATCTGACCTTCTTTGTCAGGAAGTTGTCCGGTGCCGTAGCCCGAATCCTCATTGACCAAAATGGGAGGTTGAACTTCCATATAACCGGCCTTCAAAGCCTCGTCCAAAAAGAAATTGATCAAAGCTCTTTGAAGTCTTGCACCTTTTCCTTTGTACACGGGAAATCCTGCACCTGCTATTTTGACACCCAAATCAAAATCAATGATGTCATATTTCTTGATCAGGTCCCAATGGGGTAATTTGTTTTCGGGCAAAGTTGGGATTTTGCCATGTTCCAATACCACCTCATTGTCCTCAGCTGATTTTCCTTTTGGCACAGAAATATGAGGAACATTAGGAATGGTAAATAACAGTTGCTTTAATTCTTCCTCAAGATTGGTATAGGCTGTCTCGAGAGATTTTATCTGTTCCTTGATTTCAGAAGTTCTGGACTTTGCTTTTTCGGCATCATCTTTTTTGCCTTCCTTCATCAGGGCACCAATCTGTCTGGAAATGGTATTGGATTCAGCCTGAAGATTGTCCCTTTGAGCTTGGGTTTCTTTCCGGTTTTTGTCTATTTCCAATACTTGATGTAAGATAGTTTCTGCATTTGCAAAATTGCGTTTCTGCAATCCCTGCAATACAGATTCAAAGTTGTCCCTGATGTTATTGACAAGTAACATATGTATAAATTTCTAAAGTCTAAATTGATTTGCAAAGATAAGGATGTTCACCGATTGCGTTGAGAAAGACCTGATTTTAATAAGGATTTTGTGACTTCCTATAGGGTTCTATTGAACAATTACTGTTTTTTGGATGCTTGAAAAAGGTCCGTCAAGTTCAGCACCGTTATTCTTTAAAAGTTTTAGCTGTATTAGATGTTCTCCTTTTGGAAGATGGGATATCCTGATTGGATTCAATTTGTTTATTTCATAGGAAAATCCATCGATACTTAATTGTACTTTAAGGCCATCCAATTCCAAATCACCTCCGATAACTAAAAAATCAACAGTAATTTCGGTATTTTCCGGAAAGGTCTGTCCATTGAAAGGGAGATTCACTGCCAAGTAAGGTTCTGCTGAATAGGGAAAAGGCCTGCTGTCCCCCACCAAAAAATCCCTGTCCACGTAATTCCCAAATTCTTTCAATGCAAGCCCTTGGTTGTCCAGCAAATAGGCAACGACCCTGTAAGTTCCTTCATTGAGTTCTCTTTGAAATATAGGAGAATTATAACCTATTGGATCGCCCGAGTTAAGAATGATATTCAACTGAACTCCGGTCAAGCCTTCTCCAAAAGGATAGTTTTTGATATTGAATTCAAAAGGTATTTTTCCTGGTTTGAAACTTTCGCCGTTTAAAGGGGAATACATTTCGATGATGGCATCGGGGAAGTCTTTTTGTTCTTCAAAATAATAAAAGCTGATTTCATTGTTTTCATTAACCAGAGAATCAACAGGGGTGGGGGAATATTTGACTTCTTCCTTTTTGTCCCTAGACCCAGAACAGGAAACGGACATAATCTCAAAAATAATGAAAGGAATAAGAAGTGTTTTTTTCATAGTAATAGAGGTACGAAGGCTAAATTATTTAAATTTGATTTAAATTAATCAAATAAAATCAAATCTAACAATATGGCTGATATACTATATGATCAAATTCCTTCTTTGGATCTGGCTGATTTTACAGGAGGCAATCCTGAGAAAAAAAGGGAATTCGTCAAAAAACTGGGAGAAGCATACAATAACATTGGTTTTGTGGCTATAAAAAACCATGGACTGAGTCAGGATTTACAGGATAAGCTCTATGCTGCCATCAAGAATTTTTTCAGTCTTCCTGATGAAGTGAAAGCCAAATATGAAAAACCGGAAATAGGCTATCAAAGGGGTTATACCGGAAAAGGTAAAGAGCATGCGAAAGGTAGGAACACCGGCGATTTGAAAGAATTTTACCATGTAGGCCAGGAACTTTCAGCCATACCCGACTCCGATCCCATCAAATCCGAGTATCCGGCAAACATTTGGCCGACTGAACTTCCGGAATTTGAAAAAATCGCTTTGGAAACCTACGGGACACTTGAAAGCGCAGGTAAAAATATGTTGAAGGCCATTGCGATCTACCTTGGATTGGAGGAAAATTATTTTGAAGATAAAGTCGAACATGGCAATTCTATTTTGAGACAGATCCATTACTTCCCCATTGAGAACCCTGATGCCGTTCCGGAAGATGCGGTTCGGGCAGCAGAACACGGGGATATCAACCTGATTACCTTATTGATGGGTGCAAGTGCAGATGGACTTCAGGTCCTAAGAAAGGACGGAAAATGGATTCCGATCACAGCTTTGCCCGATCAGTTGGTAGTCAATGTTGGGGATATGCTGGAAAGGCTGACAAACAAGAAACTAAAATCCACTATTCACAGGGTGGTAAATCCACCGAGAGAAAAGATGCATACCAGCAGGTATTCCATTCCATTTTTTATGCATCCCAGGTCAGACATGGACCTTACCTGTTTGGAAAGCTGTGTGGACGAACAACATCCCAAACAATTTGAAGATGCCACTGCAGGCGAGTTTTTGGATGAACGTCTGAGAGAACTTGGCTTAAAAAAATAGGCCGTGTCAGTCAGAAGAGTCAGATATTATCTCTATTTGAAAGATGTATTGTGGTTATCATTGACCGCTTTCGGAGGGCCTCAGGTTTTTCTTGCGATGGTATTGGATCTCATGGTAAAAAAGCGTGGCTATATTAAGGAAGGGGAATTATGGGAACTCAATGCCCTTTGTCTGATCCTTCCCGGACCGACCTCCACACAGACTATTTCAGCCATAGGATATAGAATAGGTGGGCCAAACTTGGCCTACCTATCTCTTTTGGTTTGGATTCTTCCTGCCACCATTCTGATGATTGGGGCAGCTTTCCTGATTGTTTTTCTTCAGGAGAATACGCCTGGAGCGCTGAGTTTTGCGAAATTTATTCAACCCATGGCCATTGGCTTTATCATTTATGCGGCAAGGACTACTATTTTCAAAATGGTGAAAACTACCGAAGCCTCAATTTTGATGATGTTTTCCACATTTATCTCCTTCTTTTATAATTCTCCATTTATTTTTCCGCTGATTTTAATTGCCGGAGGAGTCACCACCTCTTTGAAATACGGGAATCAGCCCAAGCTTGAAGGAGATAAAAGTCTGGTGATTTCATGGGCAAATTTCTATTTGTGGGGCGGAATTTTGGTTTTTGCAGCTACTTTGGGAGCCATCACCAAAAACCAATCAATTTTGCTTTTTGAAAATTTCTATCGGAACGGTAGTTTGATTTTCGGGGGCGGGCAGGTTTTGATACCTTATTTATTTACTGAATTCGTGGAATTCAAGAAGTTTTTGACGTCAGAGGAATTTTTGACTGGATACGCCATCGCTCAGGGAATGCCGGGACCTACCTTCAGTTTCAGTTCCTATGTAGGCGCCCTGTCGATGAGAGAATTTGGTATTGTAGGATTATTGACGGGTGGCTTTGTTGCAGCAGCCGGGATTTTTCTTCCCGGTACCTTTTTGATATTTTTTGTGATCAGGTTTTGGGATCAGCTCAAAAAATACCGTCCGGTCCGGGCAGCTTTGGAAGGCATCAATGCAGTGAGTTGTGGGATGTTGATTGCCGCCGCTTTTTTGCTTTTTGAGCCCTTGGAAGCAAATGCCTTCAATATATTGGCAATCATCGGAACCTTCCTGCTATTACAGTTCACCAAACTTTCATCCCCTTTAATTATTGCTGTTGGGGTTGTAGCTGGGGTTTTGTATAATTTGGTTTTTTAGTTGGGAGAAGCGAGAGATTAGAACCACAAGCCAAGAGCCAAGAGCCAAGAGACAAGAACCAAGAAGGAAGAAGCGAGAACCGAGATGCGAGAACCAAGACCCAATGCCTGCCCCGAGTATCGGGGAAAAAAGAGTCAAGAAGCAAGCGCCAAGAAGCAAGAATCGTGATCCGGGAGGCAGAGAGTCAAAGCTTGCCCCGAGTATCGGGGAGCGAAGAAACTGGAAACAAGAGATGAAAAAAAACAACCCTGAAAGGGTTGAACTGTGAATAGCCCCAGGTGCAACCTGGGGAATATATGAAGGAGATCCGGATTCAATTACGACCCTGAAAGGGTCGAACTGAACAATCCATATGTTGAAATTTAAAGTTTACACACTTATCGGGATAGTGTCACAAAAAATAGGGCTTTCAATTTGTGAAAGCCCTATTGGGAAATTGTTTGGATATTCGTGATTCTCTTGGTTTTCCGTAAGAAGGCATTTTTATTCATGCTGAGTAAATTATCGATTCAAGCCTTCTTCGGTCTCCCAACTATTGCTTGGCCAGAACAACTTTCTCTTTGAATTTTTTGATCTGCCTTCTCAGTGCTTCTACAGCTTCATCCGCAGCCCCTTCAAAAGAGTCGCTTTGGTGTTTGGCGAAAAGTGTTTTGCCCGGTACATTCATTTTTATTTCTACGATCTTGTTTTCGTTTTTTTCATGCTTGTCCAGCCTCATAAAAACTTCTCCGTCTATAATTCGATCAAAGTAGGTATCCAACTTATCTGCTTTTTTTTGAATAAAATCGATAAGCTTTTGATCAGCATCGAAATGGATGGAATGCATTTGAAGTCTCATAACATTATTGGTTTAAAGTTAAACTTATATTAAGCTTTAGGATGTGCCTGTTCAAACACAGCCTTGAGTTTTTCCATGGAATTGTGGGTGTAAACTTGGGTTGCAGCCAGATTGGCATGACCCAAAAGATCTTTTACGGCATTGAGGTCCGCTCCTTTGTTTAGAAGATGTGTTGCGAAGGTGTGTCTCAAGAGGTGCGGGCTTCTCTTGGTAGTCTGAGCAAAAAGGTTTAAATAATGTTTTACGATACGATAAATCTTCATAGGGTAAGCCTGCTCTTTGTTGTTTATAACGATAAAATAGTCACTCTGGTCTACAAAAGGAAATGTTTCCTCAAATACTTTTTTGTACGAAATTATATTTTTTTTAAGCCTGTTTGTAAGTGGGATCATTCGCTCCTTTTTCCGTTTTCCAAATACTTTTACCGCATCGGATTGAAGGTCAATATCCCTCCATTTTAACTCCAACAATTCCGAAAGCCGGACTCCCGTGAGATACAGGAATTCCATCACCATCCGGTCTCTTTGTCCATCAAAGGAGGGCTCGTATTCCAATTCATCCAAGATCTTGTCCATGGCTTCTTCCTGTACAAATTCAGGAAGCCTTTTGGGAGATTTCAAGGCTCTGAGTTTGTAAGTCGGATCCTTGGTGATTACTCCCGACCGCATCAGAAATTTGTAAAAAGATCTTAGTGTCGCGATTTTCCTGTTGATGGATGTAGGGCTCAAATTTTGTTCTACCAAATCAACAATCCAGGCCCTGATTTCGGGATGTTCCGCATTACTGATATCTTCCTTTTCAAAGGACAATTGATAAAATTCACTGAACTGATCCAAATCTTTGCGGTAAGCCAATACGGTATGGCGGCTTGCTCTTTTTTCGTACTCTAAATAATTGATAAAGGAATCCAGCATCGGGGGGTCAAACGATCGAAAATGAAGTTAGTGATTTAATTAGAAATATGATAGATAGAAATGGAAATAAGGTTGAAAAATTATTTAATTCAATTTAAAACCGAAGCAAACCTGAGGACTCTGCTATTTTGAAATTTTAGATGAAGTTGAACGTGATTGGGGACTATAAAAGCTCTAAAAACTGATTTCGAAGAAGCCTGCCGAGATATAAGTCAACAAAAAAGCGCATTCACTTTCGGTAGATGCGCTGATTGATGTGTGTATCTCAAAAAGATAGCAAACAAT
>CAZLJT010000220.1:0-6425 GCA_964559905.1 uncultured Aquiflexum sp. | reverse complement strand
CCGTTGTCAAATGAAATGGCCAATTGCATGGGATACCGCTTGCCCCAATTTTCAGCTACAGGATTATAAACCAAAGCAATGGTCTCATCTTTGATTTGGGCCAGGTCTATTCCACTGTTGTTATTGGGAAGATCGATCAATTCAACAGGTGACCAGGTAAACCCATTGTCTTCAGAATCGCTTCTCCCGATTCTTCCAGCTGAGGTTCTTAGCAACATGTGAATATGTTCGGGTTTTGATTCCCATAATGCTGGCTGGATTACTCCTTCTCCTGTGATGATACTCCGGTCTAAAATCAAAGTTTCTGTATTCATCCAACTTTTGCCACCATCTTCGGAGCGATCCACAAAAGCATTCCAAACCTTGTTTTTTTCGATGGAAGCAGGTGCAAGCCATGTTCCGTCCGACAAAACCAGGATATGGTTTCTCACCGGTCCTCTGCCACCCGTGTCACCTTCAACCAGCTCTTTGGCCTGGGACCATGTATGGCCCCGATCTTCAGAATACATCACCCAGGTTTCCCAATCATCGATTTCCTTTCCAACTTTGAAATACAGATGAAGCTTCCCATCAGGCGCATTGAACAGGACGGGATTCCAATGGGCATCTTCCCTTACTTTGACCAACATTTTTGGGGGAGACCAACTGCAGGGACTGCCTTTGGAAAACCAAATCCCCACATCGTCATCCTTTTCCCTGGTACCTGCAAACCAAACGACCATATATTCCCCTTCCCCCAGACTTTCGATGGAGGAAGCATGACATTGGGCAAAAGGACGGTCATCCCCAAAGATGAATTCATCAGATTGAACCTGCAAGTTGATGTTCTGGGCAAAAGTGCCAAAACAGAGGGAAAACAGAAGGATTAGAAGGAATTGTTTCATCGGTTGTATAAATTGTATTTTTGAAGATACAATAAATGTATAAATATGTATTTTCAAAAATACGTTTTTGCAAACAGTTGCCATTCCGTCATTTATCCATAACAAGGTGATTTTTTGGTCAATGACAGGTATGTATTTGAGGTTGGAGGCAAAAATAAAGACTTCAGTCAGATCGCAAACCTCCCCGATTCATTCATTGCTGCAGATGAATTGGAATACGGATTGGGCAATAAAATTCCGTTGTTTCTTTTTGGGTTTTTGTATTGAGGAAATACGGAGCCCCCAACTCAATCCTTATTAAATATTCTCACAAACTCATTCTGAATAGTGATTACTTCCCCATCACTGAGCAATTTGAATTCGTTTTCTCTGGCTCTTTTTGATAAAATGCCATTGTTCTGTTCCAGGAAATTCAGTAAAAGGGAGATCAGTTTGTCCGGCATTTCAAATTCGTCTTCCAAGAACCTCTTAAATTCATCGTATTTTGTCAGAAAGTCGACCTCTTCCGGAATGATATGACGGATAGTATTTTCTACACATTCATAAAGAAATTCAGCTAGCTTGGTAGCATCAAAATATCGGTAGTAATCAACAGTTTGGTTCAGGACATTGATATTGTGGTCTTTGGTTTCCTCCCATTGGATAATATCCAATAATGGGATTGAGAATGAGTCCAACACTTTTCTGTAGTCGTTGATTTTGTCCAATATGGCAGCAGATACAGGGAAAATAATTCCCTGTTGCGAAAAATTCATTTTACTTAAAATGTGATGAATCAAATACCTGTGGATACGACCGTTGCCATCTTCAAAAGGATGAATAAAGACAAACCCAAAAGAAATGGCAGTAGCCACCAAAACTGGATCCATTTCACTTTTCACTAAATGGGCTTCTGTTTCCAAAAGTCCATTGATCAAGATTTCAATATCTTGCCATTTTGCCGAAATATGATCAGGGATAGGGTCTCCTGTTATTCTATCATGTTCTCCCACAAAACCTCCTTTTTTTCGGAATCCCAATTCCAGGAAGCGCGGGTTTTCAATCACCAACTGCTGAAGCCTAAGTAATTCTTCTTTTGATAAATTGCGCATCCCTGCCTGACCGATTGTCTGTCCCCAACGTGCCGCCCTTTTGCTTTTCGGGCTTTCGCCCTCAATGGTAAATGATGCCTTTGAATCTTTCAGAAGCAAAAATGAAGACGCCCTCTGCAATATTTCCTTTTGGACTTTATTTAAATATATAGATTGCTCTTCGGCAAAATTGGCCTTGATATAACCCTCCAATTTTTCCGTCCTGAAAATCAAGGGACAAAAATCAACCGTACCAGGAAGGTTATTGATGATCCTGTGGCGGGGGGATTTTGGTCCATCCTTTATTCCGAATTGAAGATGATCTTCAATTATTGGGATGAAGTTTCCGGTACTTAAGTTTTCTACAGGCAAAGTTCCTCGCATCATCCATTCATATATAAACCAAATTCTTCGGCTATATTGGCCCAAGGGTTCTAATTGTATGATTTCAATCACCTCACTTTCACTTAGGTTATCAAACAGTTTTCTGAAAAACAGCAGATTGATTCCCTCATATTTTAATGCAAATACAAGGTGCTTGTACAAGGTGTCATCTGGTTTATGTCTGGAGGTATATACCGCCCAGTTTTCTGTTTGGTATTGCCTTTTTTTTGTGCTGATAAGTGTTAGTTTCTGAGGCATTGGCATTTCCAACTGCAAAGCCTCTATAATAGCCCCATAACCTACCAACCAGCTTTCCTCAGGTACCGCTCTTCCGTGAAAAACATTTATAAAAAGTGAAAAACGTTTATTATTCATTTTTAAAGGTGAATTTTGATTTGTAAAAGTAGTGAAAAACAATTACTGTGGGTGAAAAATGCTTATTTATTTTAAAAAAGGTGAATTTTATTTTCTTTAGTTAGGAATTATCTAATCAAAGATTTGAAATCAAGGGACTCTCATTTTAAGGTGCACGCAAAGAAAATTAAGGAGCGCAATACAATAAAAAGAAGCCCATATTAAAAACCTATAGGAAAACAGGTGGATAAGAACTTTAAACTAACGCCTTTTACAAAATTATCAATAGAATTATTATTCTAGAGTACCTCATAAGGTTGATAGTAAATTCCCATAAATATAAATTTATTAAAAAAAATTTGTAATTTGTTTTTTTAAGATTTATTGGTATTTTTATTTTATTATTTTATTATTTTATTATTTTATTATTTTATTATTTTATTATTTATCTAAATCAAATTTTATGAAAAAGCTAATTTATTTATTCACAGGAGTATTTTTCCTGATTGGGATTGAAGCCATGGCATGTGGCGCTACTTTTAATTGTGCGGGTGGACAGTCTATAGCTTGTACTGGAGATTCAACCTGTACTGCAGGAAATGGTTGGGTTGAATGTACTTGGTCTGATGGAGGTAGTTCATTCGTTAATTGCCCTATGTGGTAATTATGTTTTGAGAAAATTATCGAAAAGGGTATTTTGGGAAATGATAAATCTCTTTCCAAATACCTTTTTTTTTTACAATCAATTTTAATAATGATAATAATGAAAATATGAAAAACGTGACTTTATCTCTCCTTTTACTTTTTCTCTTTTCTTGCAATGAAAAAGAATTTAAGGAACTTACAATAATAGAATTGATACCAACAAAAACCATTTCACAGCTTGATTCGCTGTTTTTTATTAATGTTTCCATTTTTGCAGATGAAGAAAGAAATTATTTACTCAGCAGAAGTCCCGCATTCCTAGCAGCAACAGACAAGGAATTTAATTTATTGTGGGTAAATAGTGCTGAAGGGTCTGGGCCAAGTGATCTAAGTTTTCCGGAACAGGGTAAGTCTGATGGAAAAGATTTGTTTGTTTTAAATCATGGAAACTTTAGTCTTAAACGTTTCAATACTCAATCAGGAGAGTTTGTATCTTCTATAAAAGTCTCTGAGCCATTTATGAAATTCAGGTTTGATAGGACAAATCAAGGTAACGGCTTCTTCAATGTATATTCACCAGCAGACAGCAGTTCTGTGATACAAACAGATGTACAAGGGATTGTTACAGGTCGATTTGGAGCTGTGTTTCCAGAAAGGAGCGGACCTAACCGACAAATGAAACATTTTCAACTGGATGAAAAAGGGAATGTGATTTTAATTGGTGCAAGCTTACCGTTTATTGAAATATTAAATGGTGAGGGAAAAAGCCTAAACAGATTTGATATTGAAAAATATGAACCAATCAAGAGGGCCTTAGACTCATTGGAAATGGATATAATCAAAGGAGAGCGCATAACCGAAAATTCAATACCTTCTTTTGTCAAAGATGCACAATACGCCAATGGAAAGCTCTATGTATCATTTACTGACCGTGTGGGAACCGATCGAACAAATGCCAGAAACCTTTTGGTGTTCAGATTAAACGAGGATGAGTGCGAACTTGAAACAATGTTTAAATTTCGAACTGGAACTGATGACGATAATTTACACCCCGGGTATTTCTATGTAGATTCATTTGCTAAAAAGCTGTATGTACAAGGACTTATCACAAAACAGATTTACATATTTGACTTACCAGATTGAAATAAGTATTTCTTGCCTTACTCGAATAACTCCTTGTTTTTTCAATCTCAAAAATTAATTCCCGACAATTTCCGCCACTGACTTAGTACCTCCCGCTTATATGTGTTAATTTGGAAGACCTAAAATTGACAATTGAGCATGTACATTATTTTTGATACCGAAACCACCGGATTACCAAGGAATTATAATGCCCCGATGACCGACCTTGACAATTGGCCGCGATTGGTTCAGATTGCCTGGCAGCTTCATGATGCCAAAGGCAAGTTACTTTCCAACAACAATTTCATCGTCCGACCCGAAGGTTTTACCATTCCTTACAATGCGGAAAAAGTACATGGAATATCCACGGCAAGGGCAAAAAAAGAAGGCCATGAATTGGAAAAAGTGCTGGCGATTTTTCATGAAGATGTAGAAAAAGCTAATTATCTGGTCGGGCACAATATCGGTTTTGATATCAATGTGGTGGGTTCAGAGTTTTTGCGCAAGGGAGTTCCCATGAGACTTCCCGAGATGAAGGAATTGGATACCAAGGATATTTCCACGGATTTTTGTGCATTGCCCGGAGGTAAGGGTGGGAAATTCAAATGGCCAACCTTGACCGAACTGCACCATAAACTTTTTGGGAACGGATTCGCAGATGCCCACGATGCAGCCTATGATGTGGATGCGACTGCCAAATGTTTCTTTGGACTGATTACCCAGAAGGTATTGGCACCTGAAAATGGAGTGGAGGTATCTGAAGTTATTTATGAGGCTCCAAAACTGGACATTGCCAATTTTGCCAATGCCAAGGATGAACAGAAAATAGCTGCCAAAGACGTATTGAAAGCAGCAGGAACAGCAGATATATCCGATATGACGGATATACCTTTTTCCCATTTGCACGTGCATACCCAATATTCTGTATTGCAGGCAACCTCAGAAATTCCGGCCATGATTGCCTTGGCCAAGCAAATGAAAATGCCGGCCATTGCCATGACAGACCATGGCAACATGATGGCAGCATTTAATTTTGTAAAAACTGCTTTGGCCAATGACATCAAACCGATTATAGGTTGTGAATTTAATCTGACCAAAGACAGGAAAAACAAAAGCCAGAAAGATGATGGTTATCAAACAGTCCTTTTGGCCAAAAACAAAGCGGGTTACCACAATCTGGCCAAGTTGTCCTCTTACGCCAATATTCAGGGATATTATTACCTGCCCAGGATTGACAGAGAACTTTTAATGCAATACAAAGGAGATCTGATTGCTACAACAGGAGGCCTTTGGGGGGAAATTCCATACTTGATTTTGAATGTTGGAGATACCCAAGCGGAAGAAGCCTTTATTTGGTGGAAGGAACAATTTGGAGAGGATTTTTATGTGGAGCTGAATAGACATGGTATTCCGGAGGAGGAAAAAGTCAATGAGGTTTTACTTCATTTTGCAGAAAAATATGGGGTCAAATATTTTGCGGCAAATAACACTTATTACAATCATAAGGTAGATGCCAAAGCACATGATATCCTTTTGTGTGTGAAGGACGGGGAATTGGTGGAAAAGCCCAAAAAATATGTAGGAAAGCGCGGACGGGAATACCGCTACGGATTCCCCAATGATGAATTCTACCTCAAGAGTCCCGAGGAGATGAAAAAACTCTTTGCTGATCTGCCTGAGGCGATTGCCTGTACCAATGAAATTGTCAATAAGACAGAAACTTATAAATTGGCAAGGGAAGTTTTGCTTCCCAAGTTTGATATCCCTGAGGAATTTAAAGATCCCTTGGATGAAGAAGACGGTGGTAAAAGAGGAGAAAATGCCTACTTGAGATTCCTCACTTATGAAGGAGCCAAAAAGCGTTATCCCGAATTGACAGATGAAATTAGGGAAAGGCTGGATTTTGAATTGGCAACCATTGAAAATACCGGATACCCTGGATATTTTTTGATTGTTCAGGATTTTA
>CAZLJT010000219.1:0-6431 GCA_964559905.1 uncultured Aquiflexum sp. | reverse complement strand
GAAAGTACAGAATTGACTGTAATTGAATTGCCCAAAAACATTGATTTCAATATGTCTGTAGCCGCTGCGGAAGTGCTTTATGACAATCTTATTTTGAAAGATATTCAGGGAAGTTTGGCCTTGAAAGCGGGTGTACTGAGCTTTAAAGATGCTTCGATGAGCACATTGGGTGGGAAGGTGATCATGAATGGTTCCTACGACCCAAGAGATCTTTCAGCTCCAAAATTTGATTTCAGCCTTAATTTGGCCAATCTTAGTATTCCTCAAGCTTTTCAATCGTTCAATACCGTAAAGGCATTTGCTCCGATTGCCCAACACCTGACCGGAAACTTCAATACTAACCTTGATTTTTCCGGGACTCTTGGTCAGGATATGATGCCGGTCCTTTCTTCTTTGGATTTAAAAGGTTTGCTGAAAGTAACCGAAGCATCTTTTCAAAACAGTACTTTGTTGCAGGGCATAACCAGTCTAACCAAACTGAATGATACCAATACGCTTCAATTTAAAAACCTCAGTATTCCTATAGAAATAAATCAAGGGATCATGGACGTCAAACCTTTTGATGTCAAGCTTTGGGATTATCAGGCAAATATTCAGGGGAGTACTGGATTTGATGGGTCTATCAATTATCTGATCAATATGCAGGTGCCTGCGGGAGAATTTGGTTCTCAAGCCAATGAACTTCTCGCAACTATTTCAGGAAATCAGATGGATAAATCCACTTTGATTCCAATTGCCATTAATCTGGGAGGCACCTATAATAGCCCTAAGATTGGATTGGCCGGCGGAAATAGCATAGAGAATCTTTTGACATCCGCTCTAAAATCAAGAGGAGCCGCTGAAAAAGAAAATATTCAGGAAGAGGCCAAACAACAGTTTAAGGCTGCTGAAGATAGTCTAAAAAAAGAGCTTACAATAAAATCCCAGATCATCCAGGATAGTCTTCAAAAAGAAGCAGACAAGAAGATTTCCGAAACCAAAGATAAGGCAGTTGATGAAGCAAAAAACCTATTAAAAGGGATTTTGGGCAAACCGAAGCCTGCCAAGCCGGATACTACGAAGAAAAATTAACTCAATAAAAAATACCAGACTCCAAGAGAAACAAAAGAGAGGGGAATTCCGACTCCCACTAATAACGAAGCAAGCTTTGGCTCCAAATCATGTGTGATGGCGATGATGGATCCTGTAATCATGGGGGCCATCGCTGTCTCAATTACAGAAACCTGCAGTAATAGTCCCTCAAGAAGGAATGCTTTTTTGAATAGAATCCAAATTATTAAAGGAATCAGAAGGAGCTTATACCCTAAACCCATCCAAAGGAATTTTGAACGGAATGCGTTTGAATTTATTTTTACCTGTAAGCCTACCGCCGTTAGTGCTACAGGGGTAAGAGTTGCTGCAATCACTTGAAGCATTGTTTCCAAATTTCCGGAAAACGAATATCCCTTGATATTCATCCACATGGCGACAAGGAAAAACAAAAAGGGTGGAAATGTGAGGATTTTTTTGGTAATATCTCTTTTTCTTTTTTTGCCGGTGCTGTAAATGGAGGCCACTATCACCGCAATGCTACTGACAATGATAAAAGAACCCGCCTGATCAATCAATAGGGCAATTTTCACCCCTTCATCTCCATAAAGAGCCCGAACTATAGGAAATCCAACAAATGAAGTGTTTGCCAATCCTGAAACAATGATCAAACATCCCGTCACTGATCGCGGCCAATTCAATCTATATCCGAGAAATCCAAATATCAGCCAGGAAAGGCCAAAACTGATATATGCAGAAGCAATTGGAAGAGCAAGCTGTGGAACCAATTCTATTTGAGGAAGATATTTCAAAGCAAGGGCAGGGAGCACCACATAAATCAAATACTTATTCAGGTATTGGGCAGAATTAATTGGTAAAAATTTTAATTTTTGGGCAGAGATACCTAAAAGAAGGAAAACAACAATCAAGATGATGTTCAGCATAAACAGGTTGAAGGAAAAGTAAAATATAGAATCAGGTGGTGATTTGAATTATTTATGTAATTCAAAAATAACAAAATCATAATTTATAAATAATCAAAACCTGATTCTAAAAGAGTTCTTTTGTTTAGGTAAACTTAATGAATATGACCAAATTAATACCCATTGTGGTTGAAGGCAAAAAAATTGTGCAACTAAACCAATTGACCATAGATCAGGCCAATGACCTGAGGAGTTGGCTTCCTCCAAACAGCATCAAAATATTTAATTTTCAAGGAATCGAGATCAATGACTGCATTTCTTTTGAAACTTATGATTATTGGTTTAAAACCCATCATATCTTGACCAGGGCTTATGAAACGATTTTGGATTTTTAATTAAGCCTGTAAAATTTTCGTTTTTCAGAAAAGTATTCCTGAAGTTCAGGATAGATTAAACTATTGGCTTCAGGTATTCCTAAAAGGGTAAGGTTCACATTTCCCTGCCCGGAATCCGGATCAACATCCATTTTTTCAATCATCAAAATAAGCTCCTGCAGGGATAAGGGATGCTTTGATTTTTCAGGATAAAGTTTAATATCGTTCCCATAAAAGTCCACGGCTTCGTAATAAATTTCACCGTCCATCACATTCGCATAAATACTGATTTCCTCTCCCCACTGACTTTCCGGATATATCAGCCTTACCAAAAGAATATTTGGAGAAGAGCCTTCAAAGTAGCTCGAAGGCCGAAAATCATAATTGATCATATTAAATTAAATAAAATTTTGGGCAAAGGTATTTTTAGAAGGAACTAAAAATAAATTTTGACAACATTTAAAAATAAAAAAGAAATACCTTACTTAACAAACTTTATTACCTTCGTGTTGACAATCTGTTAAAAAAAAAGATTCCCTTGTATCACATCAGAAAAATATTGCCCCTCTTCAGTCATTTAAGCTTGGCCTTGATGCTCAGTATACTGACTAATGGAGTATTGTTTTTTCATTCTCATGAGCTGGCAAACGGGAAGATAATCACCCATGCTCATCCGATTTTGACGCAGGAACAGGAATCGCTTCCTGACCATGGCCATACCGAAATAGAATTGATTATTTTGGACCTTATTGCTGATGCAGATTATTTTATTCTGCATTTTGATCTGGATATTCCGGTTATTGAATTCGTTTATCAAAGCTTTATTTCGGGTTTTATCCCCCATGAATTTTTGACAGAAATCCATATTGGATTTGAGCATCGAGGTCCACCGGCCATAGCTTGAAAATTTATTTTTACCTAACCGATCAGGTTCAGGATTTTTTCTTGTTAAAAAAAACCAAAATTTAATTTCAGCGATGCGCAACTTACTTACGCTTGCTTTTATCCTCGTATCAGTGGGGTTATCAGTGGCACAAAATATTTCCCTGCAGGGAAAAGTAGTAGATAAATCAAATAATTTGCCCTTGCCGGGGGTATCTGTATTTATTGCAGAATTAAACAGGGGAGTGGTTACAGATCTTGAGGGTAATTTCAATCTGACTGCACTTCCTGAAAGAAACATTACATTAAAATTTTCATTTGTTGGGTATTCGACAATCGTGAAAACCTTTAGGCCAAGTTCAACAACAGGTCTGCTTATTCAGCTTGAAGAAGCTTTTACCAGCATTGATGAAGTGGTGGTGTCCGGTGCTTATGTGATGAGTAAGGAAAGTTCACCTATCAGTATTGAAAAAGTGGATATTGTTGATATTCTAAAAATGCCGTCCCCAAGTTTAATGTCTGCATTGGCAAGAACTCCCGGGGTAAATGAAATATCACTTGGTCCCGGCATTAGTAAACCTGTTATCAGAGGATTATCTTTCAGCAGAGTGCTTTCAGTGTATCAGGGGGGAAGGTTTGAAAATCAACAATGGGGAGCAGATCACGGTCTTGGATTGACAGAAACCGGTATAGGAAATGTGGAATTGATAAAAGGCCCTGCCTCTTTGATATATGGTTCCGGTGCCATGGCAGGAGTGGTGAACCTTATAGAAGAAAAAGATGCAGCTATTGGGGATATAGATGGATATGTAAATCTCAGGGGCTATAGCAATACTTTGGGATTAAGATCTGAAGTAGGTGTAAAGGGGGCTGCTGAAAACGGATTTGTCTGGTCATTTAACGGGGCCTTGGAATCACATGCCGACTATATTGATGGGGACGGAAGGACAATGGGAAATACCCGATTTAATACCCAGAATTTTAAAACAGGGGTGGGTCTGCAAAAAAAATGGGGCGATACGAGACTTCGGTATACCTATCTCAAGCAAAAGCTCGGTATTCTGGATGAATCTGATGTTGAAGGATTGGCGACTTTCAGAAATGACAGGTCCACTCAGGTACCATACCAAAATGTGACGGATCATTTTTTGTCCTCGGAAACAAATGTGTTTTTGGGAGAGGATAAGCTAAAGGCCACTTTCGGACTCCACAAAAATCTAAGGGAAGAGATTGAAACAGGCGGTGAATTTGTTGATTTGGGACTCAATCAGACCAATATCATGTATGATGTCAAATATTTTAAGTCGATCAATCCAAATATCGAAGCAATTTTTGGTATTCAGGGATTTTTGCTGGAGACCATCAATTACACAGACGCCTTGGAGTTTCTGATACCTGATGCAAGAAAAGATGACCGGTCTGTTTATGGTCTTTTGAATTACAACAAAGACAAATGGGTAATTCAGGGTGGATTGCGGTATGATTACAGAAAAGTAAATGTGGATGCCAGCGGGTCGCACTTTGTGGATTTTGGATTTATTCTTCCCGGAGAGCCTGAGGACAGAAAGCTGGAAAGGACTTTTGATGGTGTCACGACATCCGGAGGGGCAACTTTCAGGCCCAACTCACATTGGAGATTCAGGTTGAATATTGCCCAAGGATTCAGAGCGCCGGATTTAGCGGAGCTTTTTTCCAACGGAGTTCATCCGGGAACGCGCAGGTTTGAAAAAGGAAATGCGGAATTTGTCCGTGAGCAAAATCTTCAGACTGATTTTGGAGTCAGATATATAGGGAAAGGCTTTTCCATTTCCGGGGAAGTGTTTTACAATGATATCAACAATTATATTTTCTTTGCACCGACGGGAGAAATGCAAGAAGACCTTGAAATCTGGACGTTTGAGCAATCGGATGCAAGATTATATGGTGGCGAAATTGAACTGGATTTCCAACCCACATCAGTGAAGTGGTTGAGTGCTTCCACATCTTACTCCATGGTAATTGCGCAAAGGACAGATGATTTTTCTTATTTGCCGTATATACCTGCTTTTAGGTGGAATCAATCAGTTGACTTCAGAATGAATGATCTGGGTATTTTCCAAAAGCCATACATCAGTGTACTAGGATCTCTTATTTTCGATCAGGACAGAGCTGCACCATTGGAAGAAGCAACACCGGGCTATTTTCTTTTGGGGATGAATATTGGAGGTAATCTTAAAGTTGGCAAAAGCTTTTTGGATATCTATGTAAGCGGTACCAATATCCTCAATAAAACATACTTGGATCATTTATCCCTGTTCAGACCATTTGGGATCAATCAGATTGGAAGAAATATAGCCTTGAATGTTAAAATCCCTTTTTAAATTTGCTGTAGAATCCGGAAATTTTGAAAAGTAATATTAAGTTTTTGATTTTATGGACTTTCATTTTGTGGACCTCCTGTGATCCACAGATTTAAAGTCCTGCTGTGACAAAACCCGACCCCAGGATTCTGGCAATAGGAAACAGCATCACCTGGCATCCGCCTTCAGCTGAAATAGGTTGGTCGGGAAATTGGGGAATGGCTGCCAGTTCGGCGGATAAGGATTATTTTTCATTATTGGAAAATCTCATCAGATCCAAAAAGCCGGAGGCTGTTTTGATGAGAGAAAATGTATTTCCTTTCGAGCGGGGTTTTGAATCCTTTGATTTTACTTTTTATGATCACCTCAAAGATTTTGAACCGGATATTTTGATTATCAGGTTTGGGGAAAATATTGATAGCCAAACCATAGAGGGCAATATGTTGGCAAATTCTATAAAGGATTTTGTTGATTTTCTTGCCGATGGCAGGGAAATGCAGATATTGGTCACTACGACCTTTTGGCCCAATGAAATTGTAAACCAGCAATTGATACTTTCGGCCGAGACAAACAATTGGGAATTGGTAAGATTGTCAGATTTGGGTTCTTTCGAAGAAAATATGGCTATCGGTCTTTTTTCCAATGAAGCAGTAGCAAGACATCCGGGCGATTTGGGAATGGAAAGAATCTCAGTCAGAATATTCAATGTCCTGAATAAGCTCTTCTGATCCAGTTCAACAAAGCAGGGGAAAACCCCTATACTGGTGTTTATATTATTTCCTTTTGTCTTTAATCAATTGGATAATCCATCGAATAAAACTAATTTTGGGCGACCTATTAAAATACCCCCCATGAAAAGAGATCAGGCCATTTTTGACCTTATT
>CAZLJT010000218.1:0-6452 GCA_964559905.1 uncultured Aquiflexum sp. | reverse complement strand
CAATTGCGTACATATAAATGTTTTAATGCTTTAGGAAATTGAGGTGCAAATATAATTATTGTTTTTGGAAGAAAAAAATATACCTGTAAATCAAGCGCTAAAATAATTATTACCAATATTTTGAGCATTTCCTGAGACTGATTTTAAGAAGTTTATTACCAATCAAATTATTGAACTATAGTCAAAATTCAGTTCAAAAAAGGGTCAGAAATTTTTTTTTTACCTGATAAAAAAAAGTTTTAATAGCCTGTGGTGGACATATTAGTTAAATTATTACTTTAATTAAAATAATATAATATACTGTATTATAAATATTTAAATTATATTTGACTGATAGTCAAAAAACGAACAATTTAGACGTTTCCGGGGTTTTATTTTTCAGAATAGTTCATCATATTTGTTGGAGGCTGTTCTGAAAAGACGGCCTTTTCTATCCAGTATCATAAGTAAAAGACTTGAAGCCTTCAAATACGCAAGAAGATTCACGCAAAAACCAACATTATAATGCAAAATCAAGAACCAATCCTTCAAGAAAACAAAAACAGATTCGTTTTATTCCCTATTCAGCATGATGACATTTGGCAGTATTATAAAAAGGCTGAGGCTAGTTTTTGGACTGCAGAAGAAATTGATTTAAGTCAGGATTTAAAAGACTGGAAGAATCTTAATGATGGGGAAAGACATTTCATTTCCCACGTTTTGGCATTTTTCGCAGCAAGTGATGGCATAGTCAATGAAAACCTAGCCGAGCATTTTGTGGCCGAAGTACAATATACAGAAGCCAAATTCTTCTATGGCTTTCAGATTGCTATGGAAAATATCCACTCGGAGACATATAGCCTTCTTATCGATACCTATATCAAGGACAATATGGAGAGGGATAAACTTTTAAATGCTATCGAACATATTGACTGTGTAAAGAAGAAGGCTGAATGGGCACTCAGATGGATTGATAATGGAAACTTTCAGGAAAGATTGGTTGCTTTTGCTGCAGTAGAAGGAATCTTCTTCTCAGGGTCTTTCTGTTCTATTTTTTGGTTGAAAAAAAGAGGTCTGATGCCAGGATTGACTTTTTCAAATGAATTGATTTCCAGAGACGAAGGTCTCCATTGTGATTTTGCATGTCACCTGTACACAGAACATGTGGTGCATCCGTTACCTAAGGAGACGGTAACTGCCATCATCAAAGATGCGGTTGAAATCGAGAAAGAATTCGTCACAGATGCCTTGCCGGTAAAACTGATTGGCATGAATTCAGATCTCATGTGCCAGTACATTGAATTTGTAGCCGATAGGCTTTTGGTTGAATTGGGTTGCGCTAAGGTATGGAACAGCACCAATCCATTTGACTTTATGGATATGATCTCCCTTCAGGGCAAAACCAACTTCTTTGAAAAAAGAGTGGGTGACTACCAGAAAGCAGGAGTCATGAAATCCAAAGAATTGGTTGAGTCACCTAAATTCTCTATAGGTGAAGATTTCTAAGTTTTATTTATTCCCCACCAACCCAAAATCCATTTGAAAATATGCTTGTAATCAAAAGAGACGGTCGACGCGAATCCGTTAGATTCGATAAGATCACCGCTAGGATTGAAAACCTCTGCTACAACCTTGACAGCAGGTACATCCATCCAATCGAAGTTGCCAAAAAAGTTATCGACGGACTTTATGATGGCGTGACTACCACGGAACTGGACAACTTGGCCGCCGAAGTATGTGCCTCACTGACAGTTCAACATCCTGATTATGCAGTTTTGGCGGCAAGGATAGCCACCTCGAACCTGCACAAAACCACCTCTCAGTCTTTTTCAAACACCATGAAAAGACTCTACACTTACATCAATCCCAATACTGGCGCAAATGCAGCCCTTATTGCCTCTGATGTATATGGAGTGGTGAAAAAACACGCTGCTAAGCTCGATGAAGCAATTGACTACAACAGAGATTTTGATTATGACTACTTCGGTTTCAAAACCCTCGAAAGAAGTTACCTGATCAAATTGGATGGAAAAGTAGTGGAAAGACCGCAGCACATGTTGATGCGGGTAGCTGTCGGTATCCATAAGGAAGATATTGATGCGGCAATAGAGACTTACCATCTTTTGTCCCAAAAATGGTTTACGCATGCCACACCAACCCTTTTCAATGCCGGAACTCCAAAACCACAGCTTTCCTCCTGTTTTCTATTGACCATGAAAGAGGACAGCATTGATGGGATTTATGATACACTGAAGCAGTGTGCAAAAATATCCCAATCAGCTGGAGGTATAGGTTTATCTATACATCATATAAGGGCAAAAGGAAGCTATATAAAGGGCACAAACGGAGTTTCCAATGGAATCGTACCCATGTTGAGAAACTTTGATATGACGGCCCGCTATGTAGATCAAGGCGGTGGCAAAAGAAAAGGAAGCTTTGCCATCTATTTGGAACCTTGGCATGCAGATGTCAAAGATTTTCTGGAGCTGAAAAGAAATCATGGTAAGGAAGAAATGCGGGCTAGGGATTTGTTTTATGCCATGTGGATTCCGGATTTATTCATGAAACGCGTGGAGCAAAATGACGAATGGTCTCTTTTCTGCCCTAATGAAGCACCTGGATTGTCCGACTGTCATGGTGAGGAGTTCGAAAGACTGTATGAAAAATATGAGAGGGAAGGAAAAGCCAGGGAAACCATCAAAGCACAGGATCTTTGGTTTGAAATACTTGAGTCTCAAATTGAGACCGGTACACCCTACATGTTGTATAAAGATTCAGCAAATAAGAAATCTAATCAACAAAACCTCGGTACCATTAAGTCTTCGAATCTTTGTACCGAGATCATAGAATATACTGCACCGGACGAAGTGGCGGTATGTAACTTGGCCTCCATTGCTTTGCCTAAATTTGTGATGACCGGAAGTGATGGGAAAAAATACTTTGATCACCAGAAATTATATGAAATCACCAAGGTGGCAACGCGTAACCTGAACAAGGTGATTGATGTGAATTTTTATCCGGTTGAAGAAGCAAGGAAATCCAACTTCCGCCATAGACCAATAGGTTTGGGCGTACAGGGATTAGCTGATGCCTTTATCTTGCTCAGAATGCCTTTTGATTCAGATGAAGCCAAAGGACTTAATGAGGATATTTTCGAGACCATCTACTACGCTTCCATGGAAACTTCAATGGAATTGGCCAAAGTAGAGGGTACCTACGAGACTTATGAAGGCTCGCCTGCATCCAAAGGAATATTCCAGTTTGATATGTGGGGTGTAACTCCAAAATCCGGAAGATGGGCATGGGATGAATTGAAAGAGAAAGTAAAAAAATATGGCATTAGAAACTCACTATTGGTAGCTCCAATGCCAACGGCCTCAACTTCCCAAATATTGGGTAATAACGAATGTTTTGAGCCTTACACTTCTAACATTTATACCAGAAGAACTCTATCCGGCGAATTTATCGTGGTCAACAAGCACCTGATGAAAGATTTGATTCATTTGGGATTGTGGAATGATGCCATGAAAAACAGATTGATCGCAGCCAACGGTTCTGTGAAAAATATTCCCGGAATTCCTCAGAACATCAAAGATATCTATAAGACAGTTTGGGAAATCTCTCAGAAAATTGTAATTGATATGTCTGCTGATAGAGGTGCCTATATTTGTCAATCACAGAGTATGAATGTCTTTATGCAGGATCCTAATTTTGGTAAACTTACTTCTATGCATTTCTATGCTTGGAAAAAAGGTCTCAAAACAGGTATGTACTACCTCAGGTCACAAGCTGCAACTTCAGCGATTCAGTTTACAGTGGACAAATCGGCTTTGGATGCAGAGAAAGCAGTTCAAGCAGCCCCTGCACTGGAAAAATCAAAAAATCAAGATGCCATCGCCTGTTCATTGGATAATCCTGATGACTGCGAAATGTGCGGAAGTTAATAACTATTTTAGAGTTCGTTTGATGGAAAAAAGCGCTTGGCAATGTCAGGCGCTTTTTTGTTATATTTCTGAAAAATTAAAAACCACAATCTCCATGGTACTTCACGCATCTCAACTCCAGGATTCTTTAACTATACTCAAAAGCGATTCAAAGCCATTATTTGGTAAAATGACGGCTCAACATATGGTAGAGCATTTGACCATAACACTCAAGTTATCTATTGGCAAAATAAAATACCCAACCTTTACTCCAAGTGATAGGGCGCTTATTGCCAAAAAAAATCTCTTGTTCACGGAACTGGAAATGGGAAAGGGTATGACACCACCAAATGATACTGGAGAGCTTTATCCCTTAAAATTTCCTGATCTGGAAAAAGCCAAAACAGCACTCTTACAGGCTTGGGATGAATATATCGGCTATTATGAAAAGAATGATGATGCTACGGAAGTTCATCCGAGATTCGGCCACCTCAATAAGGATGAATGGAACAGATTTCATTTCAAACACATTATGCACCATTTCAAGCAATTCGGGGTTTGGTTGAGTGATGCCAAAAGTTGAAATAGTCAGCTTAATCTAATTGAGTAGGGGAATCTATCTTGTATCTTGCGCCTGCCTGTCGGTAGGCAGGTCTTGCATCTTATGTCTTACGATTAACAATCCTACCAAACATTCCTTCTTTCCGAATTCTCCAAGAATTTTTCAAACTTCTCTTTGAACTCTTCATGCTTGTATTTTCCCTCTACGGCTTCACCCTGACCCATCTCTGCCGTGTTGACCAATTCAAAATAGGCTTGGGGAAATTCATCTGAATACATTTTGGGAAGCACTTCCACTTTGGATAGTCCCATGTACACTGTAAATAATAGAAAAAGTGACATCAATACGATGGACCTGTCCTTATTCTGAGTAATAACGGTAATAGATGTGGCTTTTTCCGAACCATAATTCATTTGCTTTTTCCTAAAGGAAATGACAGCGAAAATTATTAGAATTAGAAAGGCAAGTATCCCAAATACTTCTGAAAAAACAGGTAAGAATGGAATAATTGTCATAGATAAAATATACAATATCAAGCTGGTGTAAAAACATAAAACCAGCAAGGCTAAGGCAGTGTTTTTTGGCGTGATTTCCTTAAATGACCTGATGGCTTTAACTGAGTAAACAGCAATTAATAAGCCTCCCGCCAATCCGAACAATAATTCGACCAACTCAAAATGGATATAATAGACCCTTAAACCCAGGATAATCGAAATGGTAAATAATCCTATCAGTTCGCAAATAACCAAGTAATCAATTTTTGATTTATTCTTTAATACATACACCAACTGCGTCACAAATAATAAACCAAAAATAAAGGCAACCAACCCCATAATTCTGAATCCATAGCTGTTTTGGGCCATGGATGCAAAAGCCCCCATCACCAGCAGGACAAATAGCAGGTAATAATATGTATTGTATTTCTTCATCAGTTTATTAAGAAATTAAAATAGGTTTCTGTCCATTCCAGAAAATTGTCCAATTCTTTCCAGCGACTATCACCGGACTCCAATTCGTTTCTTTTGGAAGCTTCCAATAAAATCAAACCTCTGCATTGTAAATCCTGTGACTCTGTCAGGTTATTGGGGATTGCCATCAATGCGCTATAATAATTTCCTTCTCTTGCCAATCCTGATACCAATTGATATACAGCATCAAATTTTTGTTGTTCTGGAATGTCCCTCAAAATCTCGCGGGCAAGACTATTGATTCTTTGACTGCCAATGGTGGATAGTACATTAATGAAGTAGGGTCTGCTATCCAATGAGGGAAATAGGATATTAAAATCCAAGTTTGCTGTTTTGGCCGAAACAGAATCCAAAAAAACAAAAGCCTGAGGATCGGAATTACTCTTATAGGCTCTTTTGGCCATCGCTATATAAGGGAAAGCTTTTTCAGCCTCACCTGGAAATCTTTCCGCCAATTCAACAGATTCCTTAATCTTCCCATACTGCACCAAATTGGCCGAAAGCTGGGTCATCATGTTGAGAAAGAAGTTTTTTTCCATATACTCATATTTATTCGAGGACCTGGAAATAGCCTGTTGATCGAATTTTCGATAATATTCAAATCCTTTCACCGTATCTGCCTTATCAAATGCCCTGTTGGCCAAAATCAAATAAAACAGGTTTTTATCGACCTCTTCTCCTTTTGGATGTTCTTCCATAAATCTCACCACATGACTTATCGTTTCATCTGACAGTGGATAATCGTTGTTATCTGTACCTGGAGGAGGAAATGCCTTAATTTCAAATGCTTTGGCAATCCAGAAGTGGATACTCTGTAAATCATCCCCCGTTGTGAACATTTTTGACAGCAGCCCTTTTCTATCCATGTACTGATAGAACATATCTGAATGGTAGTTCCAACTGAACCAACCATCCCGGTAATCGGGATAAATAAACAATTCCTTTCTGGAAGGCTGTGTGGTTCTAACCCCATCATTATAATATGGGATAGTTGAAGCTATTTTTTCTTCTAAAAAGTTG
>CAZLJT010000217.1:5137-6468 GCA_964559905.1 uncultured Aquiflexum sp. | reverse complement strand
GTGTAAGCTACCCAAGCCCCATCTGCAGACCAACTGCCGAACAATTCCCGGAACACCCCGGGTACATAAACCGCATCAGAGGCAATCTTTGTTGATTTGTTACTATTGATATCTACCACAAAAAGGCTTCGGCTATTGTCCACCAAACAAATGTACTTGCTGTCAGGAGACCAATGCAGGTAAGCATAAAATCCTGCCCCATTCAGTGGAATTCGTTTTACTTCTCCCTGACCGTCTTGGTTTTGAATGTGCAGGGCATACTCTCCTGAGGCATCAGATATAAATGCCACCTGTTTACCATCGGGAGACCAAGATGGGAATTTCTCATGGGCTCCAGGGGTTTGTGTCAGGTTCATTGGGTCTCCTTGTTTGGCGGGTACCGTAATGATTTCGCCTCTGAAATCCACTACTATTCTGGCACCTGAAGGAGAGATATGTGCAGATCTGACATAATTACTGCCAGAAACGAACCTGGGCCGGTGTTCCAATAGGTCGGTCGCGATTCCGATTTTAAGTTGGCGTGGGGCACTTTGATTGGCTGATAGGATGTGCAGGTAACCTGCTTGTTCGAAGATAATCTCGGAATCAGAGGCGCCAATATTTGCGACATGGAAATCTTGAAAATCAGTATGTTTCTGGATATTTTTTGATTTTGGGTCAAAACTGAACAGGTTGAACTCCCCATCTCGGTCGCTTCTAAAAAATACTTTTCCGTCCATCCAAACCAGTTGGGTGTCATTGCTGCCGGTATTCGGCTTTGGGATTTCAGTCACTGAATGGTCTTCCACGTCATAAATCCAGATCCGACTCATTGTACCCCCACGGTAATTTTTCCATTGTCCAAAGCGATCCGACAGGGGTGTATAGGCTAAGTATTTGCCGTCAGGGCTGTAGGCTGCCCAAAAGGCGTTGGGCACCGGAAGGGCAGTTTCTTTACCGGATTCTATGTCAACCTTGTAGAGTTTGCTATATCGATTGGTAAACACCTCCCGCTGTGAGGCAAAAAGAACCGATTTGCCATCAGGGGTAAAAGCCCTTACCAAATCCGGATAGGGATGCCAGGTAAGCCGTTTAGGAATCCCCCCTTGGGAAGAAACCACGAATACGTCCAGATTGCCGTCATAATGTGCATTGAAGGCAATCATACTGCCATCAGGAGAAAATACAGGATTGGACACCATCCCCTGTTCGGCAGTCAGTCTTCGGGGATTTGAACCATCCTTCCCTGCGATCCAAAGATCCGAAGCATAAACAAATGCAATCTGATCTTTACTGATGGCCGGTTCCGAAAGTAGCCGGGTATTGGTATGGTCTATGGCCAGCAAAGAATG
>CAZLJT010000217.1:0-5037 GCA_964559905.1 uncultured Aquiflexum sp. | reverse complement strand
TGGCCGGTTCCGAAAGTAGCCGGGTATTGGTATGGTCTATGGCCAGCAAAGAATGCAGAGAAATAAGCTGAAAAATCACTAAAACGAACAATGGGCGGTAAATTGCTTTCATTTCTTTGTGTTTTAAGGGTCTGATTTCCAATTTACAAAATAATGCGTGAAAAAATTAAATGGAATGTTTTAAAGAATAAGAATCAGTTTTTCTATTTCCATCATCCTTTTGACTCAAAAAAGGTCAGTTCCCACTTATCAGATAATTAGCCAATCGCTCCAATAAATTTCTATGAATTGAAGACTCGATTTTACCGATACTTCCTGGCATCTTATTGTTAGGCATAACTGCCAGAAAGCTTAAACGAATTATGGAAGATTGACGAAGCCCAGTCTGAATAAAATTTTTGTCGTTTGTCTCTAAAAGTTCATCGAATCCCTTTATAAATTGATGCATTTGGGTAGAAATGCCACAAACCAAAAAATCATTATATCCGGGAAGTTTCTTTAGTAACAATACCGGTCTTAGCTTAATGCTTCCATCACTTTGAGGTAGGTGGGTCAAAACGATTTCCCCTTCTTTCATGATTTATAATCTGGATTAGGTTCCTTGACCATATTTAAAGAATAATCGGGTTCATTGTCATCATAAGCATTTGAAAGTGAGTTCTCCGATAATTTATACCATTCATTTTGTTCAGTTTCTTCCATTAAAATCAATAACTTAACTTTTTGATTTTTGATTTTTGGAAGATCCTTGATTTTAAGTTCACCTTTTTCATCAAAAAAGGCAGTAGTTTCTATTGCACGCATAATATTCCCATTTATGATTTGCATTTAATTTAAGCATTCGGCAACTCAATGACAAATATACAGCCATTCCCATCCAAATTTTCCACCCTGAACTCCCCGCCATGCGTCTTCACAATATCATAAATCGTCTGAATCATACCTGCCTGCCGGACAGGCAGGGATTTAAAAGATTAATGGATTTCACTGATTTTGTTATCATAAGCTTGGCAGTTGAATGGTAAATTCCGTTCCCTCACCTTCCTTACTCTTCACCGTTATCTCTCCCCCATGCGCCTTTACAATATCATAACTCAAACTCAATCCAAGTCCCGTACCCTGTCCAGTTGGCTTTGTGGTAAAGAAAGGCTGGAAGATTTTGTCTTTGATATGTTGGGGAATACCTCCACCATTATCCGCTACTGATATCAAAACCTGTCCATCTTCTTGTTTGGTAGACACAGTAACTTTGGGTAAATACCCTTCTCCACCTTTTTGGAAGCGGTCGTTGACGGCGTAGAATGCATTGTTGATCAGATTCAATAAAACACGCCCTATATCCTGTGGAACCAGATTCACTTTTGGCAGGTTGGGCTCAAGATCGGAGGCAAAATTTGCATTGAAACTTTTATCTTTGGCCTTTAAACCATGGTAGGCCAGTCGCAGGTATTCATCAGCCATCGCATTGAGATCCGTAGGCACTTTCTCCCCAGTACTTGTCCTGCTATGATCCAACATCCCCTTAACAATGGCACCGGCCCGCTTGCCATGGTGGTTGATCTTTTCCAAGTTCTGCTTAATGTCAACTAATAACTCATCTTCTTCACTCTCCGTTTTTCCATCTTGTGTCTTGCGTCTTATGTCTTGAATCTCCTCCACCAATTCCGCACTCACTTCACTAAAATTATTCACAAAATTCAGCGGATTTTGGATTTCATGAGCGATACCGGCCGTGAGTTCTCCCAGAGAAGCCATTTTTTCGGATTGGATCAGTTGGGCCTGGGTAGATTTCAGGTCGGCGATGGATTTTTCAAGTGCTGCGGTACGTTCCTTCACCCGCTCTTCGAGGATGCGGTTTTCGGCTTTGAGTTTTTGGGAGCGCCATTTCACGATGGCGGTAACTATTCCTCCTGCCAGCAAGACATAGATCAGGTAAGCCCACCAAGTGGCATACCAAGGAGGCAATACCACAAAGGAAAAGACCGCTTCCGCGCTTACTCTTCCCGTATGCGCCAAGGCCCTGACATGAAAAGTATAGGCCCCGGGAGACAGGTTGGTGTATTCCTTGAAGGTGTTGTCGTTCCAGTCCACCCATTCCGGATCAAATCCCTCCAAATAGGTCTGGTACTTGGTTTTTTTCTCGTCTTCAAAGTAGGGGGCAGCAAACTCAAAGCGATAGGAATTGTCCTTCGCTTCCCGTGCAGCAAGGGTCTTGTTCCGGCCATAGGCGATCAGCGGAAGGGTATCGGTCTTGGTTTCTATCCGTCGGATCAGGGTGAAGAATTCCTTCTCGGTATGTTTGTCCTTTTTCGGGTCATAGCGGATCAGGCCTTTGGGGGTACCAAACCACATAATGCTGTCTTCATCGATAAAATCCACTTGGGACAAATAAGGTGACACGGAATTTGGACTTTCGTCTTTGACAAATTTTCCGGTACCATCCCGCTTGAGGATATACTTCTTTTTATCTAAGGATTCATACCATAGAATGCCTGATTTATATTGGGTGAAATCATACATATCCTTTTCCACCAGGCTAAAGTCATCTGCAGGCACAAATCCTCCCTCTTTGGAGGAGTATTTCTGCATGCCCTCAGGAGAAGTTTGATAAAACTCTCCATCCACAATAGAAAAACTATCAGAAATATTGCTTTCAAATACATTTACCTTAATTCTGGTTGGGTCCTCAGTTTCAAGACCAATTTCTCCTGGATTAAGCACATATCTTTTTCCTCCACCTGATGTAATAACCATTCCATCTTTGGCCTCAAAAAAGTGGCTTCCAATGTTTTCGATATCGGGAACCTTTCCCCTATACTCCCAAGGATATTCTTTGGAAAGTCCCCTTTGGTAAACCAGCAACCCATTTGTGGCACCGACCAACAGGAGATTGGGATTGTTTTTTGGGATCAACACAGTAAACAGACGGCCACCCTCTTTTGGACCATCCAACCTAATGGCTTTTCCCCCACGGAGAAGCTGTAGCTGCCGTCCCGGAAGGATCAAATCCTCCCCATCAGCCCATGAATCCATTAACGCATCATTATCAATTTGAGCGACAGGTCTAAACTGATTATCCTTTCGGTCAATTTTTACCAAGCCCGTGTTGGTACCAAGGTATAGCTCTTCCCCCTTTTTCTGGATGGAGAGGACGGCGGAACTGATTCCCAAATCCTTTCCAAAACTAAGAATGGGAGAATTAATGGCAATTCTGGCCATCCCATCCTCCGTGGTAGCCCAAAGGCCCTCGCTTTGGTCCAGATAAATGCTATATACTACATCTGACGGCAGGCCCTGGTCGGAGCCTATCCTTTTAATTATTTCACCACTGGGATTCATCATTACTATTCCTGCACCAAGGAAGCTTAGGATATAGTTTCCCTGATGAGGTATGGCACTATGGAGCGAATTCCCTTCTTGGATCAGTGGGTCTATCTCAGTTGGATTTTTTTTTAAATTAACTCCCTCAAAAAGATAGAATCCCATTTCTCTTCCTCCCAAAAGCAGGGTTTTGTCTTCACTGTCCTGATAAGGAAGTATGACCGATAGAAGCTCTTTCCCGAAAATTTCCGTATCCGGAATCAATTTGATCTCGTCCCCATCCAACCGATACAGTCCTCTTTCTGCCTGCTGAACAAAAAGTTGGTTATCGACTAAGAAGCTTCTTCCAAATCTTGTTTCTGCCTGCCAGGATTTCAAAGATTTCAGCGTCAAATCCTCATTCAGCTCCAGCCTGATAAGGTGATGATTCTGTGTTCGAATGAGGATATATCCGTTCCAATAATGGATTTCCTGAGCATTAAAGTTTGACCGAAGTTCCTCCGGGATCAGAAGGAGCAGGGAAACGGCACGAGTTTCTCCTTTTGGTTCAGTTTTCAGATAACCGAAATCCTGACCTGAATAGAATATTCTACCTTTGGTATCTTTTACAAAACTTCTGATTCCCAAAAATTCCTTGCCTTTAAACAGAGAACGCCAAGAGACACCATCATATTCATAAATACCATCTGTAGTTCCAAAGTACATCAGCCCCTCCTCACTCTGTATCGCAGCCCATACATCGGGATATCCTCCATACGCCTCTGTGGTGTAAACAGTGACCGGAAGCCTTCCGACCTGCTCGAAAATGGACTGGGCGGGGAGAAGAATGGGGAAGAAAAGGGTCAATAACAAAAATCCAATAAGGAGGTTTCCGGAAGGTAAGTTAGGTCGGAGAGAGGCCATTGGTGTAAAGGTTAAGATAAATGTTTTCCTGAACAGACGCTGGACACCCTCAGGATTTTTTCAAATAGAATTTCAGAAAACTAAAAATACTAAAATAACTGAAACTCCAATACTTAGTTTGAAAAATTCTACTTAGTTCTTCATAGACAAAAGAACCGTGAATAAAGCACCCATTTCCATTTCACTTGTCTGGTTGGGGTCTGACTATTTCAAGATAATCTCGCAGGCATGTATCTTTCAGATCCAGTTGGCTCAAAAATCCTACTTAGACATCCCTTCAAAAAAAATACTACCAGTATAACTGATCCATTAGCTCAATATTCTTTCACCAAGGTGTTGTTATCCTTGTTTTTCAAATCCATGGCTTTGCCCAAATATGCCAAGCGACAACCTTTTTCTATTGTTAATTTTTCAGGATGGGCGAGCACTTCGATATTGCCATTTTTGTCTTTCATAAATATCGCTATGGCGTTATCGTCTTTTTCAATTTCTTCCAGTAGGTGAGAAAATGAATCATTTGAATCTATCGGGATTTCATGTATAAAAGGATATTGCCTTGCAACCGTAGTTATTTTAACATAATCGTGGGTTTTTGAAAAGAGCTCTTCGGAAGCCCGCTCTTTTTCGGATTTCATTTCTTCAGAATTGATCAGTCTGAAAGATCCGTGTTCCCCAAACTCAGACCCAAGCCTTTCAATGGCCTGTTTGTTGATATCATCATTTCCGGTCATAGCAAGTAGGAATCCCATGTCGTTTAATTCGAGATATTCATCCAGATCATCAGAATATATATCGGCATATATAGCTTCCAAT
>CAZLJT010000216.1:0-6498 GCA_964559905.1 uncultured Aquiflexum sp. | reverse complement strand
AGAAGGTCTTAAAGAAAAAAAGAAAAAAGACTAATTAGAAACAAAAAAATATACATTGGAAAAATTCCATTCTTTTGACGACATTAAAAAGTCGCTTGAAAACAGAGAAACTGATTGTAAAGCGATAGTCAACTATTATCTCCAAAATATTCGAACGAAGGCGCACCTCAACGCCTTCGTTGAAGTTTATAAGGATACTGCTTTGGAACAGGCAGCCAGAGTAGATGAAAAAATAAACTCAGGAAAAGCAGGAAAATTGGCAGGCCTTGTTGTAGGAATTAAAGATGTTTTGGTTTTAAAAGATCATGAAGCCAACGCATCCTCCAAGATTCTCAAAGGTTTCAAATCCCAATTTACTTCCACAGCAGTCCAAAGACTGATAGATGAAGATGCCATTATCATTGGCAGGCTTAATTGTGATGAGTTTGGAATGGGAAGTTCCAATGAAAATTCTTCACATGGCAAAGTTTTGAATGCTGCTGATGAAAGCAGAGTTCCTGGTGGATCTTCAGGGGGTTCGGCGGTGGCCGTTCAAGCAAATCTTTGCACCGTTTCATTGGGCACGGATACAGGTGGATCTGTAAGACAGCCTGCGGCATTTACGGGATTGGTTGGAATCAAACCCACTTATTCGAGGGTTTCAAGGTGGGGACTAATTGCTTATGCATCTTCTTTCGATACTATTGGGGTATTTTCTCACAATGTAGCGGATAATGCTTTGGTATTGGAAGTTATGGCTGGTTCTGATAATTTTGACAGTACAGCCTCTAAAAAACCCGTCCCGCATTATTCTGAACTGCTACATTTTGACAAAAGAGCAAAAATTGCTTTTTTTACAGAAACTATTGAATCCGAAGCGCTTCAACCCGAAATCAAAGCTAACACCCTAGCAGTTTTGGATAAACTCAAAAAAGAAGGACATCAGGTAGAAGAGGTTCATTTCCCTCTACTGAAATACACCCTTCCTACGTATTACATTCTTACAACTGCTGAGGCAAGTTCAAATCTTTCAAGATTTGATGGTGTCAAGTACGGTTACCGAAGTCCAAATGCCCATAATCTTGAAAGCATGTACAAAATGACACGTACTGAAGGATTCGGTGAGGAAGTAAAACGAAGGATTATGTTGGGTACCTTTGTTTTGAGTGCAAGCTATTATGATGCATATTTTACCAAAGCTCAAAAAGTAAGAAGATTGATCAAAGACTTTACGGAAGAACTGTTGAATAAATTTGACTATATCGTTATGCCGACTACACCATCTACAGCGTTTAAGTTTGGAGAACACAGCAATGACCCTGTAGCAATGTATCTAGAAGATTTATTTACAGTACAGGCTTCTGTCTCGGGAGTTCCTGCTTTGTCGCTTCCCAATGGTGTAGACAAAAACGGTTTGCCTATTGGAATTCAAGTCATGGCCAATTCGTTCAAAGAGGCCGAACTTTATGCATTTGGTAACTACCTGATGAAATTAAATAATAACTAAAAAACTTTCCTGATCATGAAAAAACAAATCAAAAACCTTGTTTCAGCCATAACTTTGATATTGCTGTCACAGTCTGTTGTAATTGGTCAGGAATTGTTTGAAGTTAACAGTTTGCCTCTTTCGGAAGAAACAATCACTCCTATTTATCAATTCGAATATATCCCTGATTTTACCTATGATGAAGTTGCCAAAAAAATCAAGGCAATGGATACTGACATGCCCTTTGAACTGAATGAAAGGATTTTTGCTTTTATAAATTATTTCACGGTAAGAAACAGAGAATATACCCGTATGGTATTGCAACGTCAGAACATTTATTTTCCTATGTTTGAACAGACATTGGCAGAACATAACATGCCCGATGACGTCAAATTTCTTTCCATAATTGAATCCGGTCTGAACCCAAAAGCGAAATCAAGAGTGGGTGCTATGGGACTATGGCAATTCATGCCTGCAACAGGTAAAATGTACAGTCTGAATATCAATAGAGATATTGATGACCGTATGGATCCTGAACTTTCTACTGATGCAGCAGCAAAATATATCAAGTCACTATATAGGATGTTTGGGGATTGGGAAATGGCCCTTGCGGCATACAATTGTGGACCAGGGAATGTAAGAAAGGCAATCAGAAGATCAGGGGGAAAAAAAACATTTTGGGAAGTTTACAATTACCTACCAAAAGAAACACGAAGTTATGTGCCACAATTCCAGGCTATGATGTATGTATTGAGACATACAGAAGACCATAATTTTGTTTTAGAGCAGCCTACGTATCCCATTGCTTACGAAAAGATCAAATTCAATCAGGAATTGGATTTAGAGCAATTTGCGAACCTTACAGGTATCTGCATTGATGATTTGGAACATCTGAACCCTTCTATCCAAAACAGACAAGTCCCTTATTCCAACATGCATATGGCTGTGAGGGTACCGAAATCAAAATCTGATTTCATAGCCCAAAACCAAGACCAATTTGCTGAGGCTATAAAACTGACCTCTGAAAGATCAGTCGTTTTAAGAGCCAATAATTCCAACATTGCAACAAATAAATCTGTTTCCACAGGATCGACTACCCCTTCTAACCAAAATAAAATCATATATGTGGTAAAATCGGGAGATGTATTGGGTTCAATTGCCCAAAAACACGGAACGACCGTAACGAACCTTAAAGCTTGGAACAACCTAAGAAGCAACACCATCAAGATCGGTCAAAAACTTGATGTCTATACTAAATCGAGTGCTTTTGAAAAAACAATTGCCCAGGCTGATAACAGAAATGAGGTGGTAGGAGAAAATCCAAAAACATATACGGTTCAGCCCGGTGATTCTCTTTGGCTGATTTCAAAAAAACTCAATGGTGTCACTGTTGACCAAATTAAAAAGCTCAACAACTTAAACACCAATCAAATTAAACCTGGACAAAAGTTAATAATTGGATAAACTATTTTATTAGTGAATTATTTTTTCCATCTTCGATTATTAATTATTTGTTGGGTATATATTAATTTATTATGAAAAATCTTAAAAATTTATTCTTGCCAATAATCTTTATTATTGGATCAAATATACTTTGTAGTTGTGGAGAAGGTGAAGGAGTTTCTTCTTCCACCAAACCTAAAGCGAGAGGTTCAATTGGTGAAATCATTTTGGCAATAGATTCCGCCAAATGGGAAGGTCCTGTTGGAGATGCATTGAGAGATGTTTTTGAAGAGGACGTGCCCGGTCTCATCAGATATGAGAGTATGTTTGACATCAGAAAAATCGATCCAAGAGGTATGACCAGAATTTTGAAAATGGCTACCAATATTATTTATGTCACTACTTTTGATGACCGAAAATCAGCCAGCCAAAATATCAATTCCCTATTTAGTAAAGAAGCTAAAGAGAAAGCAGCTGCAGATCCCGATCTTTATCTCCTTAGAACAGCCGATGAATTTGCCCAAGGACAGGAAGTAGTGTACCTTTTTGGAAATAATGAAGAAGAATTAGTAAAAAATATCAGGCAAAATAAAAGCAAGCTTCAGAATCTTTTTCAGGTCAGAGAAAGAGCTAGAATGGAAAAAATTTTATTAAGCAGAAAAAGTTCCAGTGCCAAAATCGCCGGGGAAAAGTTGGGACTCAGTGTAAATGTACCCGCTTCCTATCAAATCGTCAAATCCGAAAATGATTTTTTATGGCTTAGGCAGCCTACCCCCAGAACAGACCGAGCAGATATCAGCATGTTTTTCTATTCCACGGACTATAATTCCGAAGAACAGGTTTTTCCGGAACCAATATTAGAACTTAGGAATAAAATTACCAAAATGCACATCTATGGTGACCCCCAAAACAGAAACTCGTATCTCACTATTGAACGTGTTGACCCTTCTCCGGTATTCCGCAATTTTAGAATCAAAAATAATTTTGCTGTGGAGATAAGAGGCGGGTGGAAGACAAATAACCTGAGCATGGGAGGTTCCTTTTTGGCATATGTCATCATTGATGAAGAAAAAGGGAAACTTTACTACATGGAGGGTTTTGTTTATTATCCCAATGAGGCACATAGAGAAGCAATACGCGAAATAGAGACAGTTCTTTTATCTACAGAACTATTGACCGCAGAAAACAAACGAGGCTAACCAATTAACAATAACCCATTTATGGCTATTAAAATCAGAAAACAAGACGCTTTAAATTACCATTCCCAAGGAAAACCCGGAAAGATTGAAGTTATCCCCACAAAACCTTTATCCAGCCAATTGGATCTTGCATTGGCTTATTCTCCCGGTGTTGCCGAACCTTGTTTGGAAATTGCTGATGACAAAGAAAAAGTTTATAAATACACTGCAAAAGGTAATCTAGTAGCGGTGATTTCTAACGGTACAGCAGTATTGGGTTTGGGGAATATCGGGCCAGAAGCGTCAAAGCCTGTGATGGAAGGAAAAGGAGTTTTGTTTAAAAAGTTTGCAGGGATAGATGTATTTGATATCGAAATTGATGAAACAGACCCTAAGAAACTAATCCAAATAATCAAATCTTTAGAACCCACCTTTGGGGGAGTAAATTTAGAAGATATTAAATCTCCTGAGTGTTTTGAAATAGAACAAACACTTAAAAAAGAAATGAATATACCTGTGATGCACGATGATCAACATGGGACAGCGATAATTTCAGGAGCTGCTCTGTTGAATGCTTTGGAAGTCTCCGGTAAAAAAATTGATGAAATCAAACTCGTAGTAAACGGAGCCGGAGCATCCGCAGTCTCGTGTACCAGATTTTATATGAGCTTGGGGGTAAAAAGAGAAAATATCGTAATGTGCGATAGCAAAGGTGCTATCAGGAGTGACCGAGATGATTTGGATGACATCAAAAAAGAATTCACCACTGAACGGGATGTAAAAACACTTACTGATGCAATGACAGGCGCTGATGTTTTTCTGGGACTATCCAAAGGAAATATTTTAACTCCTGATCAGTTAAATTTAATGGCCACCAACCCCATTGTTTTTGCCTTGGCCAATCCGGATCCTGAAATAGCCTACGATTTGGCTATGGAAACAAGGGATGACTTGATCATGGCCACAGGAAGATCAGATTATCCCAATCAGGTAAATAACGTTTTGGGTTTTCCTTACATTTTTAGAGGTGCATTGGATGTAAGAGCCACGTCCATAAATGAAGAAATGAAACTCGCTGCAGCAAAGGCCATAGCAGCTATGGCAAAGGAGCCCATACCGGAAATTGTCAATAAAGCTTATGGAGATAATAAAATCACCTTTGGGAAATTTTACCTCATTCCCAAGCCACTCGATCCAAGATTGATTACAACGATAGCACCTGCCGTGGCCAAAGCAGCCATGGAATCGGGTGTAGCAAAGAGAATGATTTTGGATTGGGAAGCTTACGAATTGGAACTTCAGGAAAGAATTGGAATTGATCAAAGGCTAATGCTAAGGGTAGTCACCAGGGCTAAGAAAAATCCTAAGCGTGTGGTCTTTGCCGAAGCCGACAATATTAAAATTCTAAAAGCTGTACAAGTATTAAAAGACGAAAAAGTTGCGATTCCTATCCTCTTGGGAAATAAAGAGAAAATTGATTTCCTGATCCAGGAAAATAATTTAGATATGACTGGAGTACCGATAGTGGACCCTTATTTGGATGAAGAAAAATTAAAACATTTTGGCGATATTCTTTTTGAAAAAAGAAAAAGGAAAGGTCTTACTCCTCAAGAGTGTTACCGCTTGATGAAAGACCGAAATTACTATGGAGCTATGATGGTGGAGTTGGGAGAAGCAGATGCCCTTATTTCCGGTCTGACCAAAGATTATCCCAAAACAATCCTTCCTGCTTTGCAGGTGATCGGAGTAAAAGAGGGAACCGACAGGGTTGCCGGTATGTATATCATGAATACAACCAAGGGCCCGTTTTTCTTCTCAGATACGACTGTCAATGTAAATCCTACGGCCGAACAACTTGTTGAAATTATTGGACTTACAGCTACGGGCGTCAAATTTTTTGATATTGAACCCAGGATTGCCGTACTATCCTATTCTAATTTTGGTTCTGCAAAAGGAGAAGTCGCATCAAAAACCGCTAAAGCCACTTTGATGGCCAAAACTAAATTCCCGGAGTTGGTTATTGAAGGAGAAATGCAGGCCAATGTTGCCCTTAATGAAGAAATTCAAATTGGAAATTACCCTTTCAGTGACTTAATTGGAAAAAAAGCCAATACTTTGATTTTTCCAGATTTGAGCTCGGGAAATATTGCCTACAAACTGCTATCAGAACTTGGCAATGCTGAAGCAATTGGACCAATACTTTTGGGAATGAATAAACCAGTACATATATTACAACTCGGTAGTTCTATTCGAGAAATAATCAATATGGTTGCCGTAGCTGTAGTTGATGCCCAAACCCAGGAATTAAAATGATTGCATATTTAAAAGGTAAGTTGGCATACAAAGATCCTACTTTTGTCATCATTGACATTTCGGGAGTGGGATACCAAGTGAAAATTTCCCTACAGACTT
>CAZLJT010000215.1:0-6525 GCA_964559905.1 uncultured Aquiflexum sp. | reverse complement strand
ATTTATTCTTTATTCTTGCAGACCTGTTGTATTTCTTGTTCAGATATCTCAGGTCATTTTCCAATACCATCAATTCATGATTTCCCAATAAAAAATGTAACCTACCTCCAGCATTTTTTGCCTGATCCTCAAGTTGATATGCCAGCCATAGCGCTTCGGTGACTTTATCTCCTCTTCCCAAAATATCACCATTGAAGACAAGATGTCCTTGCCCAAAACTCCAGTTAAGATATTGGTCGATGACACCCTGACTTTGCAATAATTCGACCATCAAATCATACTGACCATGTATATCTGAAATGACAATCAGGTTAGGAACATCTTGGTAGTTTTGATAAAAATCCGGATTATCAGCCATTTTCCTTTTTATAGATTCAGGGTCCAGAGTAAATCCAAATTTTCTTTTAATGATATCGGAATCCAAATCGTAGTATTTTTTCATTTTACCATCTTCTACCCATTTGACTATGAATCTATCTTCTTTCAAAAATATATATGGACCTGTGGAAATCGTGGATTTCTGGGAAAAGAGTTCTTTTGAAAAAAACAGGAACAAAAGTATCAAAGAAATTTTTTTCAGGAAAAGTTTTATGGTCATGAAGTGAATATAGAAGGTTTTGCCTCCAAAGTCAATAATAAAAAGTGGCGTGCAAATCCTTTTATCACTTATTTTGAATGTTGACTTAGAATATACTGCCGTTTGAAATTTAAATATCGCAAAGGGGCTAATTAATTTTTTTTAGTTGCGTTTTTTTTGGGAATAGGCACATCTTAAAACCCAAGGCGGATACTTACAGATTTTTTTATCTGAATCTTTCTTTTCTATCGATGATAAATGGAGTTTGCTCTTTACTTTTACACCTTATGAAGAAGAAAATAGCTATTGTTACCGGGGGATATACCGGGGAGTCAGTGGTATCGCTTAAAAGTGCCGCTGTGGTCGAAAAAACTATTGATACAGAAAGGTATGATGTTTTTAAAATTTTGATTTATCCCCACAATTGGTACCATGAAACTGCTTCAGGAGAAAAAATACCAGTAGACCTGAATGATTTTTCTATTTCACTCAATGGCCTGAAAATCACCTTCGATGGTGTTTTCAATATTTTGCATGGATCTCCGGGTGAGGATGGGAAATTGGCCGGCTATTTTGATCTTTTGGGACTGCCATACACCACCTGTGATGCCCTGACTTCTTCCATTACGATGAACAAGGGATATACCAAAGCCATTGTTCGGGATATCCCTGAGTTATTTGTGGCGAGGTCCATTCAGTTATTTAAAAACACAGAAGAGAATACCACAAAGATTTTAAAAGAACTTCGTCTTCCTTTGTTTATCAAACCCAACAATGGAGGGAGCAGCATCGGAATGAGTAAGGTAAAAGTGCCTAATGAATTGCAGGATGCATTGGACAAAGCTTTCGCCGAGGACAGCCAGGTTTTGGTGGAGGAATTTGTGCATGGAAGAGAATTTTCCATCGGGGTTTATCAAGCCAAGGGTATAACCACTGTTTTGCCAGCCACTGAAATTGTCAGTAGCAAAGAGTTTTTTGATTTTGAAGCAAAATATTCACCCGGTGTGACTGAAGAAATAACACCTGGAAGGATGACTGAAGAAGAGGTCGGTAGGGTTAACCGAATTATCGAAAAAATCTACGCCAAACTGAATTGCAAAGGGGCAGTACGAATTGATTATTTTCTGGAATATAAAACCGGTAAATTTTATTTTATCGAAATCAACACAGTTCCCGGTCAGACTGAAACAAGTCTGATTTCCCAGCAGGTCAAGGCCATTGGAATGGAAATCCGGGATTTTTACAATGAGCTGATTGAAGAGATGTTTTGAACAAAAGGTTTGAATACAACACCAATTGCTTTAATTTCCCATTTCCAATCATTTATCAGGCAAAATAATATGAGCGAGACCAAAACTTTGGTATTGAACCACAAGCAAATCAAGCAGAAAATAATCCGGATGGCTTATGAAATATATGAGCGTAATGCATCAGAAAAGGAAATTATTTTTGCTGGAATTACGGGAATGGGGCTGCAGTTGGCCGGATACCTTGCAGAAAGCTTAAGGGAAATATCACCATTGCATGTCCGGGTATTGGAAATTCACTTGAATAAACAAGATGTGAACAGGGGAGATGTGGAACTTTCAGAAAAAGGTGATCTGACCGATAAATGCATTGTAGTTGTAGATGATGTATTGAATACTGGCCAGACGCTGTTATATGCCCTCAAACCCTTTTTGGATGTAGAGGTTAAGAAAATTGAAGTTGCTGTCTTGGTCAATAGAAGCCACAAGCTTTTTCCGGTAAATCCTGACTATACAGGTTTGGAGTTAGCTACTACATTAAATGAACATATCACGGTGGATTTATCCACTGAAAATTTCTCCGTCCATCTATACTGATAAACCCATGTCTGTCCATAACTCATCCAACATCAAAAGAATCACCACCCATATTCTTCAGGAAATGAAAACCCGGGAGGAAAAAATATCGATGTTGACCGCTTATGATTATTCTATGGCCGGGATAGTGGATGCGGCGGGGATTGATATTATTCTGGTAGGAGATTCAGCCTCCAATGTGATGGCAGGCCATGAGACTACACTTCCGATTACTTTGGATCAAATGATCTATCATGCCACATCTGTTGTCAGAGCAGTCAAAAGGGCATTTGTTGTGGTGGATATTCCTTTCGGGTCCTATCAGGGCAATAGTTCAGAAGCTTTGCGTTCAGCCATTCGTATTATGAAAGAATCTGGCGCTCATGCAGTAAAAGTAGAAGGAGGTTCTGAAATCAGGGAGTCAGTGGTAAGAATACTCAGTGCAGGCGTTCCAGTGATGGGACATTTGGGGTTGACACCACAATCCATTTATAAATTCGGAACCTACACTGTTAGGGCCAAAGAGGAAGAAGAAGCGAAAAAGTTATTGGAAGACGCCAAACTGCTAGAAGAAATCGGCTGTTTTGCCATTGTTCTTGAAAAAATTCCAGCAAGTTTTGCCAAGATTGTAGCACAGTCAGTAACTATACCGGTAATCGGAATAGGTGCAGGGCCTGATGTGGACGGTCAAGTTTTGGTAGTCCACGATATGTTGGGAATCAATCAGGAATTCAAACCTAGATTTTTGAGACAATATGCAAACCTGCAGGCTGTCATGACAAAAGCTGTACAGGATTATATCAGAGATGTGAAATCTTTGGAATTCCCCAATGAAAGTGAGAGTTACTGATTCCTTTTCTTAAATTTTATATGACTATTGTCTACTTTTTGAGATCAGGTTGTAATTTTTTTTGGGCAATTAGTTATTTTGTGGCCAAATCCCATTAAATGAGGAAATTACTGTTATCACCCATTCTTTACCTTTTTGTTTTTTCATTTGGCTTTGGGCAGGATATGGCCACCATGATTGATAGCGCCCTTAACAGTAAGGGTGATAATGAAATATTTTTTTTAAAAGCCAAAAATCTGATCAAGTCTGAAGATGATAGGATTCAATTTTTGATGGCAAATCATGGATATTATAGCAGTTTGAATAATAGGGATTCCATGATGGCCGCAGAAAGAATACTGATTCCTTTGCTGGAAACCAAGGAAGACAAAGAGAGGTTGATCACAGTTTATAAGCGGATTGGTTATTACTATGAGGTGTCAGGATTATATGATCAAGGTATCAAATACTACCTTGAGGCGCTAAATCATGCAGAGAACTTTGGGAATTTGGAGATTTTGAGTGAAATCCATAAATCCTTATCCCAGATTCATCGGCTTTTTCATGATTATGAAAAAGCAATAGAATTTGGAAAAAGGGCATTCCAAGTTTCCCAAACCAAAGACAATCAAAATCTGAAATCTCAAGTAAATGCATTGAATATAATTGGTGCAGCCTTCAGTGAAATGAACCTGCCTGATAGTGCGATCAATTACTACCACAAAATACTTGAACTGACTCCATTATTGGATACCCTAACCATCGCCCCGACCATAGTAAATATTGGGTATGCCTATCTATTGAAGGGAGATATTGAGCAGTCTAGAATTTTTAATAAAATGGGGCTGAATTTTTATAAAAAGACAAATAATGATTATGCCAAAAGTGTAGTTTTTATTAACTCAGGCATGACCGAAAACGTTGCAAAAAATTATAAAGACGCTTTGTCGCTCTTGGATTCCGGGATGTACTATTCACTAAAATCCCAATATGCTGAAATGTATAAATGGATTTATGATGAACAATTTAAAATATATAATGCCGTCGGTAATTATCCTGAAGCAATCAATAGTCTGGTAAAACTGATTGCGATAAAAGACTCCCTTTTTGAGGCAGACCGGGTCAAAGTAGCCAAAGATTTGGAAACCAAATACCAAACAGCACTTAAGGACCGGGAAATCATGGAGAAAGAATTGGAGTTGAAAGCCAATCAGGCCCGATTTAACTGGATAATATTCTTTGTTCTCTTGCTTGTGGTGATTATAGGGCTTTTGATTATCATCCATTTTTTGAATCAAAATAGGTTTCAAAAGAAACAAGAGTTGCTGGAAAAAGAAAAGGAAATCCAGATCAGAGAAGCCGCTATTAAAGCAGCACTTGCTTCGCAGGAGGAAGAGAAAAAGCGTTTTGCTAAAGATCTTCACGATGGTTTTGGGCAATTGATCACGGCCTTGAGATTGAATATTTCAGGATTGAACGACCAAAAGAACATTGAAGAAAAAATGGTTCTTTTTGAGCATTCCGAAAACATTCTTGGGGAGATGCACAAAGAGATCAGGCAGATTGCCTTTGACATGATGCCCGAGACCTTGGTACAGCATGGGCTATTTCCGGCTCTCAAGGAATTTGCACAACGTATGAACATTAGCGGGAAGATAATCATGCATATTCAATCCTATGATTTTGAAGATAGACTGATTGAAATCCAGGAAATATCTATTTACCGGATCATTCAGGAATGGTGCAATAACATCCTTAAATATAGCGGTGCCACCGCTATTGAGATCCAATTGGTCAACGACGAAGATGAACTCCGACTTACGATTGAAGACAATGGAAAAGGATTTGATATAAGACTTTTGGATCAAAGCAAAGGTCATGGCTGGAAAAATATCAACTCAAGGGTAAAGTTAATCAAAGGGGATTTGGAAATTGATTCTAATCCTTTATCTAAAGGGACAACTTTGATTTTGGCCTTTAGACCAAAGATTAAATCAATGGATCAAAAAATAATGGAAAAATGAAAGTATTGTTGGTGGATGACCATGCAATCCTTCTGGATGGGGTAAAAAGCTTACTCTCTCATGAAGCTTCTGTGGATGTCATCGGAGAGGCAAATTCAGCAGAACAGGCTTTGGAATTTTTGAAAACCAATGGGATCGATTTACTCATTACTGATTTTAACCTTCCTGGTATGGATGGTTTGAGTTTGGTCAGACTGGTCAAAAAATTAAGCCCCGATACCAAAATCATCGTTCTGAGTATGCATGATGAGACCCATTTGGTCAAGGAAATCCTAAAAGAAGGCGTAGAAGGTTATGTGCTCAAAAATGACTCTCACAAAGAATTGAAAATGGCCATTCAATATGTTCAAGAAGGGAAAATATATCTTAGCAATAACATCAACCGGATTATCATTAACAGCCTGAATTTTCCCAAGGAAGACAGGTTATTGACTGACCGGGAAAGGGAAATCCTCAAACTCATCGCAAAGGAATTTTCAAACAAAGAGATTGCCGAACACTTATTTATTTCTGAAAGGACGGTTGAGACACACCGAAAAAACATATTCCGAAAGACTAAAACCAGCTCTTTAGTTGGTCTGATCAAGTTTGCTTATGCCAATAACCTGATTTGAAAAATAAATGCCGGGAACACCGCCCCGGCCTAAAAGTCATCGGACTACTTACCCCCATTGGCTCCGACAGCCAAAGTTTTTGCAAATTCCTGACTGTACATCCTGAATAGATGTTTGCTGGCATTTATATAAGTTTCTTTGCTCATTTCGACGATGATAGGGTCAAAATCAACATCCATTTTTCTTTTTAAAGAGAATAATTGATTGAATAAGGATTCACTTTTCTTTTTGTCAGTATACAACTTGGCTTCATATGGAATGTCAGAGATAAAATCCTCTTTAAGAGATACAGGTGCAGCCGGCATAGAACCTGTTTTGTCAACAATACCGATATTGTTGTTCTTGATTTTCATGACAGGATATACATTGTAACTGGCATCAGTGGATTTGCTTTGGTCGGTTGACGTGATTTCGTAGTAGCCCACTGTAGAAGTAGAAACCCGCATTCTGCTTTTAAAATCTACATCCAATTCCACATTGGAGAAGTCGATATCAAGATTCTGCATCAAGATGACTGCATTGGATTCTTTCATCAGGTCTTTCAGATTTTTGATCAATCCTATCCCCATTGAAACAGATTTCAAATCCCCTTTGTACATCATGATCCCATTTTCCGGCAAAAACATCACCTTTCCGTCCCCAACTTCTACATCCGCTG
>CAZLJT010000214.1:0-6527 GCA_964559905.1 uncultured Aquiflexum sp. | reverse complement strand
AAGCTTTCCTTTGGGCATCTGTGATCTGATGGGTTTTTTTCTGGAATCTTTTATCAATCACTTTGTAAATAAATGCGAGCAAAACCAATGAAAGGGTAAAGTAAATAAAATAGGCCAAATATGACCTGTACCAAGGGGGAAGAATTCTAAATGCGTAAGAATCTGGACTGCTGATTTGATCGTAAATATTTTTACTTCTGACATGGAAAATATATTCACCTTCCCGTAGGTTGGTGTATGCTTTGTCTCTTTTGAATGTCCAATCTCCATACCCGTCTTCAAGACCTTCCAACCAAAATTGGAACAGGGTGGTGTTTTCGTTGTTGGGAATGGGATTACTTGATTCGAATCGGATATTTGCCAGATTATAGGGTATAGACGGTATGGCCTTGGGTACTTGGGAATATTGTAGGGAATCTTTTTCCCAATAGTTTCCCTGTGAAATCAGGGAATCAGACACACCGGTAAGGTATACAGATCGAATCATTGTAGGAAAGGATGATGAGGATACGTTTTTGTTGTCCAACTTGTACCAGATAAATCCATCATTGGCGGCAAACAAAACTTCATTGGCCCTGATCAGGGATATGTTTTGTAAGTCGTCATTTAAAAGGGGAATAATTTTATTGAATATCTGGTAGTTTTTGACATAAGTGCCATTGATCTGTTTTTCGAGCACCCCGACCTCTTTATCTCCAATGAAAAAAATATTTCCAAGCGCATCTTCTACCATACTGGTGGCCAAAAAATCATAATCAAAATATTTTGAAAAGAATGCGTCTTTTTCAAATTTATCCTCTTTGGAATTATAGCTGTAAAAACCATATTCAGTAGAAAATACCAGTCTGTTGTTGATTTTCCATACACTGATCAACAAATTAGTGGGGAGTCCGGATTCAGTGCCATAATATTTTGATTCCACAGAATCCAAAGTGGGATTTAACCTCAGTCTATAAACTCCCTTATAGCCATGGGTCATCCAGATATCGCCATTGAAATCCTGTTCCAAAATCCTGGAAGACTCTTCAAAACCTTTTATTTTTCGTAGAAATTTGACCTCATTGTTTTTGATCTCAAAGAGAAGTAAACCATTGTAGCTGCCACTGATGATCAAATCAGGATGATCTTTTAACGGGTGAAAGTTCCATACTCCGGGTAAACTTCCAATTGACTCGGCTTTTGAATTTTGGATAATAAAGGCACCGTCATTCTGAGCAGAAAGCAAAAAATCCTGAATTTTGGTCAGCTGATAGACCTGTCCTGTTCCCCCACTTATTTTTTGGATGGGGTTTTGGTTTTCGCTATCAGATTTTTGGGCAGAAAGCCCAAAGTTTGTTCCATAATAGATAGAATTATTATGAAGAATGGCATCATAGCCTGTTCCAGGCAATCCGGAAAATTGATCAATAAGCCTGAATGGAAGGCTGAGTTCCAGCAGGGTGATCCCATTATTATGTCCTATCCAAAGGTTACCGGAAATATCTTCAAATAAAGTCAGGATAGAATTGTTCTGTAATCCGTTGTCTTTGTCCATGCGGAGGACAGATTGACCATTTTCTTTCAGGATAAACAAACCATCACTTTGGGTGCCTATAGCAATATTTCCGTTTTTGAGTCTTATCGCATCATTGATTTGTACATTTTCCGGAATACTTACGTCCCAATAGTTAATAGTATTCGAATTAGAAATAAAAACAGAATTGTTTCGGGTGAAAATAAGCTGTTGAGTTAAAGTTAATGAAATGATACTGGTAATGATTTCATTGCCAAAAACTTTCCCATAATCAACTGGCGACAATTTACCGTTTTCAAATACTTGAAGACCATCCTCTCTTTGATTGGAATAAAATTTATTGTTAGTGTAATGAAAACTTTTGAAATCAGTTCTTCCTTTAATGATGGAAACCAGTTCCTGGTTGCTTGAAAAAACAAATATTTCCTGAAATGTACAGAAAATGACCTGATCGTGTATGAATATTATTTTCCAGATTTCCTCCAGATTCTTACTGGATTCCGGAAGTTTTTCCAATAAGGAATGATATCTTAAATATCCGAGCTCATCAGGCTTGAAATATCCGAATTCACCTTGACCTGCTACATAGATAATCCCTTTTTCATCAATTTGGACATCTCTGATTTTTGTGCTATTCGGTAGGGAATATCTTCTCCAAGTAGTACCATCATATTCTAAGAGACCAAAATTATTTGCCACATAAATCAATCCTGAGATACTTTGGGTAATAGAGAAGTTTTGAATACCACCTTGATATTCTTTACTGGAATAAAATTTCGAGAAAGGAAGACCTGGAATTTGCGCCTTCAAATCAAATGCAAAGACAATAATGAAAAGATAAATCAGGAGTTGTTTCATTTGGGTTTAATTGAATGAATGCAAGGTAAGAAAATTTGATTTGATGTATAATATTTTTGAAAAAGCTGTGATTTAAGAATGAAAAAAACATACCTCTTCCTACTCATTTTTCCCTTTTTTAACTAAATGCTGTGGTTTTGTGAAAAACTTAAGGAGGTATTGATGTAGTATTGATGTAATCAGATTTTTTGTTAACAAATTTTATATGACGTGATTTGAATGAGTTGATAACTAAATCCAAAATAATTATATGAAAAAAATTTTATGGTTGTGTTTGACCATCGGAATTCATTTTGGTATTGCTGCGCAATCGGGAATGATAACCGGAACAGTAGTTGATCAAAGGGGAGAGTCACTCCCTGGAGTCAATATTCTGAAGGTTGGTACCAGTACGGGTACAATTACAGATTTGGATGGGAATTTTTCCATCGAAGGGAGGGTAGGAGATGAATTTAAATTCAGTTTTATAGGATTCAAAACCCAATTGGCTAAGGCCGGAAGCAATTTACAACTTGATATTGTTTTGCTCGATGATATTGAATCATTGAGTGAAGTGATTGTAGTCGGTTATGGTACGGCAACTAAAAAAGAACTTACAGGGGCGGTTTCTCAAATTCAGGGAGATGATGTTGCCAAAATGAATATGCCTCGATTAGACCAGGCATTACAAGGAAAAATATCCGGTGTGAATATCACCACAAATTCTGGTGCACCTGGAGGAACTTCCAATATCAGAATCAGGGGTTTGGGTACATTTGGTAACAATAACCCTTTGATTTTAGTAGATGGGGTTATTTTTGATGCTGCTGGTCTTAACTCTTTAAACCCCAATGATATTGAAACCATCAACGTGCTGAAAGATGGAACGGCAGGAATCTATGGTGTAAGAGCCGCAAATGGTGTAATTATCATTGAGACGAAAAAGGGAAGTCTCAATAGCAAGGCCTCAGTAGATTTTAGTGCTTATTATGGTGTACAGGAATCAGCCAGAAAGCTGAATTTATTGAATGCTAGAGAATATGCCATTCTAAAGAATGAAGCTTTTGCAGCAGGTGGGATGGCGCCCCCATTTAACAATGTCAATCTGGGTACTGGTACTGATTGGCAAAATGAGGTTTTTGAAACGGCACCGATTCAAGAGTATAATTTAACTGTTACAGGAGGTTCTGAAAAATCTTCCTATTCAATCGGTGGGTCCTATTTTGGACAGCAAGGGATTGTAGGCGGGCCAAAGTCAAACTTTGAACGATATAATGCAAGAATAAATTTTGTTACCGAACTTGCTCCCAAAGTGAAGCTTACAAGTGTGTTTTTATACACTCACGAACAAACCAGCGGAATTGCCCAAGGAGGAATCGGTTCTGTATTATTTAACACCATCAATGCCTATCCAACTGAGCCGGTTTTTGTAGGGGATAGATTTTCATATTTGGAAAATGTGGCAGACATCATCAACCCACTGGCCCAGATGGAAAATACCTTCAATGAAACATTTGTAAATAAAATTGTAGGTAAAGAGGAAATTTCTTATCAAATCAATGAGCATTTTAGTTTAAATGGTAGGGCAGGATATAATTTTGCGTTGGTAGATGGAAAATCCTTCGCTCCATTAGCTTGGTTTGGTCCTGGCAAGTTTGCCAATAGTGCGAGAAATGAGAATTTAGATCCTGTACTTGTAGATGTTGGGGGTACATTAATCGAAAGAGGTGCTTCGGTGTTTGAGAATAGGGATTCATTTTTAGATTATAATTTGGAGTCTTTCCTGAATTATGACAGGAGGTTTCAGGATATCCACAGGATCAAAGGTACGCTAGGCGTAAGTTACTTCGGTAACCGAAACATGGGTCTTAATGGTACTGGATTCAACATCCCAAACAATGACCTTGCATTCGCAGATATTTCGGCTAACCAAGCTCCCGGTGGGTTTTTGAATCAAACAGGTTCTTTCCAAACCAGACAGAGATTGGTGTCTGCTTTTATTAGAGGTGAGTATGAGTTAAAAGGGAGATATATGTTCTCAGCCATTTTAAGAAGAGATGGATCTACTAATTTTGGGCCAAACAATAGAATTGGATATTTCCCATCAGTGTCCGCAGGATGGGTGGTGTCTGATGAAGACTTTTTTGGTAGAAGCAATGTAATTGATTTCATGAAAGTAAGGGCTAGCTTTGGTGTTTCCGGAAATGATCAAATCGGACTTTTCAGATATCGGGGCTTGATGAATGGATTGGCCAGGTATGTCTTCAATGATTTTATCATCAACGGTGCGGCTATAGGTGCTACCAGTAACCCCGACTTGAAGTGGGAAACGACTTTGCAAACAAATATTGGATTGGACTTCACACTATGGAGAAGTATTGATTTTACAGCAAATTACTTCATCAAGGATACCAGAGATTTATTGTTTCAGCCAGCTGTTTCGGCTTTATTGGGTTCCTACGGTCCAGGTGGTTCGCCACCGGTCATCAATGCAGGAAATGTTTCCAATAAAGGTCTTGAATTGGAGATTGGATATGGCACCCGTAAGCAAACCGGGGTGAATTTTAGGATTGATTACAATGCTACTTTCATCAGAAACAGGGTAACCAAAGTTCCTGAAGGATTGGATTTTATTCCGGGTGCCGGGTTTAGTGTAGGTGGCAATGTTGCCACAAGATTCCAGGAAGGTTTCCCAATTGGATATTTCATTGGATTCGAAACAGACGGGATTTTTCAATCTCAGGAAGAAATTGCTTCCAGCCCAGTTGTGCAATCAGGCGCAGTCCCAGGTGATTTAAGGTTTGTAGATACAAATGGAGATGGGGTCATCAATTTCAGCGATGATTCTGACCGTACGTTTATAGGATCACCGATTCCTGATTTCATTATGGGTTTGAATTTGGCCATGGATTTCAAAGGATTTGATATTTCAGCCAACATGTATGCTGCAATTGGCCAGGAAATTATCAGAAACTACGAAAGACAACAACCCTTTGCCAATCAATTGGCATATAATATAAACAGGTGGACAGGTCCGGGTACTACAAATGAAATTCCAAGACTCACCACAGGTCAGACTAGAAACACAGTGTTTTCCGACTTCTTTGTTGAAGATGGTTCTTTTGTAAGGTTAAGAAATGTCCAGTTAGGATATACCCTGCCAGAAGAAATTTCAGGAAAAATCGGTATCAGCTCAGTAAGATTTTACGTTGCTGCCAATAACCTGATCACCTTGACCAGGTATATGGGTTTTGATCCCGATGTGGGATCTGGTAATCCATTATTTGCTGGTGTTGATAACGGTATATTTCCACAGGCAAGGGTAATCATGGGCGGTTTAAACTTTAGATTCTAATAGACATGAAAAAAATATATATCATCATTCTTACATTGAGCATGTCACTTATTTCATGTGATCAATGGCTGGAAATTGAACCTGAATACACGCAGGATGCCGAGAATTTCTTCAACACAGAAGAAGATTTTCAAAGGGCAGTTATAGGTGTTTATGATTTAATGCAAACAAACTATTTGCAGATTTGGATAGGAGAAATTGCATCGGATAATTCTATTGCTGGAGGAGAAAGTGTCAACGATACTCAAGGACTTCACGAGATTGACAACATGACACATGGTGGGGTCAACAATGAATTGAGAGATGTGATGAGATTTAACTATACGGGTATAGCGAGGGCTAATTTTATTTTTGAAAATGAAAATAAAATAGATTTCCCATCCAAAGAGCGATTGATGGCGGAGATTTCCTTCATTAGGGCTTATTTCTATTTTACCTTGGTCAATTATTTTGGAGATATGCCTTTGATAGTTGATAGAAGAATTTCAATTAATGAAGTTTTCCAAATAGACAGGACTCCAAAAGCGGAAATCTATGCTCAAATTGAAAGAGATTTGGATAGAGCAATTCAAGTACTTAATTGGACTAATCCAGAGCTTGGTAGAATCACCAAAGGTGCTGCATTAGCTTTGAAAGGTAAAGTGTTGTTATACCAGCAGAAATTTTCGGAAGCTGCACAGGTTTTTGATGAATTGATCAGCACCAATCAGGCTAATTATGCCTTGATGACGGATATGAATACAATGTGGTTGGCTGTCAATCAGAATCGAAGTGAAGATGTATTTACGATTCAGCATTCCGGATTGCAGGGAGGTGACTATG
>CAZLJT010000213.1:0-6547 GCA_964559905.1 uncultured Aquiflexum sp. | reverse complement strand
TTGTGGCGATCAAGGACAGCACCGCCGAAATCATTGGCATTTCAATTTATTATTACAGATACAGCACCTGGAAAGGTCGGCGACTTTATTTGGAGGATATTGTCGTGACTGAATCTGAAAGAGGAAATGGGGCGGGCAAACTGCTTTTTGACAGAACTATGCTCAAATGTCTTGAAGACGGCTGTACCGGAATGATGTGGCAGGTATTAGATTGGAATAAACCGGCTATCAATTTTTATCAAAAATACGGGGCAGACCTTGATGAGGGATGGATCAATTGTAACTTACAAGCTGACGAAATTAAGGAGATTTTGGGAAAATAATTGCAAATGCAATATTAAAATATTGCGAATAAGATAAAATATTTATATATTTCTGTGGTAATTAATAATTCTCGTTATGGCCCTTAAGTATTCCATCAAAAAACTGAGTTCCGAATATCACCCGGTGATTCTTGATATTCAGAAGCTTCAATATTTCTTTAAGAGCCGGACTGACATGGTTTCAGGGCCACATCCTTATTTGGATGGGACCATGCCGTTTTCGGAGACCAAGGTTTTGTTTGATTTTTTGGACTATAGTCAGCATGATGTGGCTGAGGTAATGGAGGTGGATCCAAGTACGCTTTTCCGTTGGAAAAAGGAAGACAAAACATTGACAAGATTATTGACTAAAACTATCAAGGATATGGACAAAGTGATTGCGAAAGGTGTCAGGATATTTGGTACAGAGGCATTATTTTCAGAGTGGCTTCATACCCAGAATCACGCTTTAGGCCACAAAAACCCAGCTGATCTGATGAGGGATCCTTATGGATTGGAATTGGTAGATCAGGCTTTGGAGGCCATGTCTTGGGGCTCATTTCTCTAAAATAATTTTTCTGATTTGAAAGTTTATAGACTGATAGAAAATATAAAAGGGAGAAGTCCTTTGGGTTATGGTTTGGGAGGCGGAAGATGGAATCTTTATGGGACACCTATGATTTACTGCTGTAGTGTTTCTTCACTGAATTTCTTGGAACTGTTGAGTATAAAAGGACCGGTAGTAAGTAATGCCTCTTGGACTTTGGTTACGTTGGAGCTTCTCACAGAGTTATCCTATATAGAAATAGATGAATTACCTTCTGATTGGAAAACGAGACCTTACCCGATCAGCACCCAGCAAATTGGTACAGCTTGGGCCAAGCAGATGGTTTCTCCTATATTAAAAATTCCTTCCTGCAGGATTCCTGTCACTAGTTTTGAAAATGAATTCAATATATTGATCAACCCACTTCATCCCGAATTTCATCAGGTTGTAAAACTAATCAGCGCTGAGGAAGTTGGTTTTGAAGTGAATTACTAAAAAGCTTTTATGAACATTGACCTAAAAAACCAAAGAATTCTTGTCACAGGTGCCTCTAGAGGAATCGGAAGGGCCATTTCTGAACAATTATCCAATTCAGGGGCTGAAGTGCTGATCCATTTCAACCAAAACCTTGAACAGGCCAAAAGTTTACAGCTGAGTTTGCCAAACCCTTCTCACCTTGCTCCTTGTGATTTATCCAATCTGGAATTGGTTTCAGGCTGGATTCCCGAGTTGGTAAATACATATGGGAAAATAGATGCAGTGGTGAACAATGCCGGTATTGCAATCGGTGTAGCAGATAATGCCCCGACAGCTGATTGGCTGGAAGTATGGAAAAAAACCATGGATGTCAATATCAATGCATTGGCTATTATCTCCAAGGAATTTATAGAACATGCCCGCAAAAACAAAAATGGCAGATTGGTTAATATTTCATCCCGTGCTGCCTTTAGAGGGGATACGCCAGATTATCTGGCTTATGCTGCTTCAAAAGCTGCAATAGTTAGTTATACCCGGTCCATTGCCAGGTATTATGGAAAAGAGGGAATTAAGGCATTTATCATTGCACCAGGTTTTACCAGGACTGACATGGCGCAGGATTTTATGGATCAATATGGTGAGGAGTATGCCTTAAATGATATTGCACTCGATCAATTGACTAAACCACAAGATATTGCTCCGATGGTTACATTGCTTTGTTCTGGGTTGGCAGACCATGCCACAGGCTGTACTATAGATATCAATGCTGGTTCATATGTGCATTGAATGAAATTTAATGACTAAAAAACAACACGATACCTTTTCACCTGAAATGTTGAAAATCCTGAAAATTTTTGGGATAGGGTCTTTATTGTTTGTTTTTTTCATGTCATTTTTCAACGAAAAAAGGGCCAACAATTCGGGTAAGGAGGAAAGTCCCATGAGTATTGGGGATGCAGATAGGTTATATTTCAAAAATGTCAGGGCAGCATATTACGACATAGAGGATAGAAAGGATGCAAGGATGACTATTTATCGCTACGGGAAAAGAGCTAATATTGAAGAAGTCCTGTCTATTGAGTTGTCCATTCTTTTGAATAGAGTCAAAGACGAAGCGTATATATTTGTTGAATCCAGCCCAGGAGAATTTCCAATCAAAATCAGGTGGTCCAACTTGGAACAGAATGAGAGGAAATGTGAATTGGTTTTTGAAGGCGGCGATAAATTCCAGCATTTGGGATTTGTTGAAAAGCTTTATCCTTTGCTACTTGAAAATACGTCCTTCGAGTTATGGCATGAAGGAAAATTTACTCCCATATTGGTCGATGACAATGAAAAAGATGCCTTACGGATTACGGCCAAAGACTATTTTAAGCTTATCAACAATCCGAAATAAAACTTAGTGAAATTATATAACTATTGATGAGCTTCTGGGGTCTTTTTTTTCAATAGCCCTTTTAATTTCTTGAAAAGCAATACCCGTTTAATTCCAAAAAATCCTTGGCTAACCCATTTTCCATTTCCTGATTTATCTCCAAATCCATTTGTGGATTTTGGATTCAGTGATTCATATTGTATGGTGATTGGGATCAAGCATTTTTTCTTACTGATTTCGGTGTCGATTTTAGTGTTTTTTCATAAAATTAATTGCAATAATGGTATTCAATGCAAAATCATGAGGTCAAAATTGAGAGAAATAAAGAGGATTTAGGACTAAATTTATTCAAGCAGAATAACACTTGAAATCAATCCTAACCTTAAGCCATGATTTTTATGAAACCATTAAAAAATATATTGATTGTAAGCTTTATGATGGGTTTTTTTGTTTTTGATTTAACAAAAGCAGAAGCCCAGAAGCTGATGTTTATTTCAGATGAACTTCACGAAAACGCAGATAAATTTGAAGTCGGGATGAAAGACGGAGTAGGGATACTCAAATATTATTTTAGTTCCTATAAAGTGACTAAGACGAAAGCAGGCTGGACAAAAAGTAAGTATAATTCAAAATTGTTCAGCCCATTGGAGACTGCATTATCAGAAAGAAAACTGTCTTTCGAATTTGTTTCGGATAAGGGGGATACGGCATGGGTAAATTTGAACCGTAACCTGAATCACGAGGGAATCAATAAAGAAGGAATTGCATTTTTCGGCCGTAATTCATCGATTAATTTTGGTGGCTACCAAGAAGTATTGGAGAATTCCGATAATCTGTTAGGCGTGATTGAAACTAATGCTGAGAAACCGGTTTGGAGTTTTATTATAAGCGAAAAATACGGAAGCAGAGTTGGGGAAAAACCCGTTTTGTCGGTTGGTTATCAAATGGTGATAGAATGATAGACATCCTTCCTGTATTTGATTATCAGAATCCCAGTAAAAAAAGTATGGTTGATATGATGATGGGTTCAGAAATATGGTTGAAGGGTTTTGAATTTGTAGAAAACGGCAGATCACTAGGGGCTGTTCAGGTAGGACCAATGAAAAAAATGTTTGTTGTTTTGTTCTCCAAAAAAAATGATCCTATGACTGATTTTGTCATAGGATCAACTTTTGCTGCGCTGATGCCGGAATACCAAATCGATATGGATTCAAATTTTTAAAATCTCACCTTAACACCTGCCAGGAAATTGGTACCGGCTTGGGGGTAGAAGAAGTTTTCAGTAACAAGTTCTCTTCCTGTTGCTCCTTCCCCGGGAAGAAAATAGCTGAAAGTATAGCCGTTTGGCTCGTACATTTGATTCAAGATATTATTGATCAGAAGGGTGAACTCAAGATTCTTTACAAATCTTGGCCTCAATGAATAATTCAACCTGAGATCATTGGTGAAAAATGCATTCAACTTTCTGCCATCATTTTGGGTGTTATCCATATACTGATCCCCTACATATTTGTTCAGAAGACTGATTTCCAGATTTTTAATTGGCCTGTAATCGATTATTGCTGCCGCAATTACATTTGGGGAGAAAGCAATATCCGTATTCGTATGAACAATAATCTCTTGCCTGAATTCCGGTGCAGCATAGTCATCTATAAACTCCGTAAATTCACTGATCTTGTTTCTGCTGACTGTCAAATTTGCCCCAAAGGTAAATTTTTGACTGATGCGATAGGCCCCGTCCAGTTCAATACCAGCCCTAAATGAGTTTGGAACATTTTCCCTGATATATGCGCCTACATCATTCAGCTGACCTGTCAATACCAATTGATCCCTGTAATTCATGTAAAAGAAATTTGCATTATAGCTTAGGTTGCCTTTCTGTGTCCGAATTCCTGCCTCAATATTCTGAAGGTTTTCATGTTTCGGAATTCTGTCCACCTGACTGTCTGTAAAGTCATTTCTTACAGGTTCTCGGTTGGCAACAGCATAGGATGCATACCAGGTTTCACCGTTTCCGGTTTCATAAGAAAAGCCAAGTTTCGGATTAAAGAACCTGAACCGATAATCTCCTTCAATGTCTCTTCTGTCATCATTGACCCCGATAAAGGAATAATCAATTCCCCTGAACTGCATATCTGCAAAAAGAAACAAACCTTTGGAGGCTTCCACAGTAGCTTTTGCATAGAGATTGACATCGTCTTTGACAGCCGTATTGTCATAGTATCTGTCCCGAATCTGGGTATTGCCTGCTGTACCCATCCAGATTATCTCGCCGAAATGATCTCCGTCATAACGGTTGGCCCCACCTCCGAAAATCAAGTTCCATTTTTCATCATCCGTGAAATAATTAAAGGAAAAAACCCCACCAAAGAAATCATTGTCCAGCCATCTCCTTCTGATGATATCTGTGCGGCTGATAGACTCTCCGCCAATCTGAATTGGCTCCAAACCATAGTTGGATAATCTGTCATTAGGTCTAAACTGTTCAAAATACCCTCTTCCATAGGTGTAATGAAGACCGGCATTCGCTTTCCAATTGCTATTTAAATTTCCTGTATAAATCAACTGATAATGATCTTGTTGGTAATTATCGGTTTGATTGTCATAAGTATATGGATTGAAAGTCCGGTTTGTCTCCAACAAGGCTTCCGGTACACCTTCCCAAGCTTGGTAGGTCTGTTCTTTTCCGGAAAATACATTCAGTTTGATCACATGATTATCTCCGAAGTATCCGCCAGATACAAAATAAGACCTTAAATCTGAAAATGCCCTATCGATAAAACCATCGGTACTGATCTGGGAAAGTCTTGCATCAAAGGCCCATCGGTTATTGATTAGCCCAGAACCCAGTTTCACCATATGCCTTCTTGTATTGAAAGAACCAAAAGAATTATCCACTTCTCCAAAAGCTTCTTCCTGATATGAATCCGTTTGTATATTCAAACTTGCCCCAAAAGTAGCTGCGCCGTTGGTGGAGGTACCCACTCCCCTTTGGATTTGAATATTATCCACTGAAGAAGCAAAATCAGGCATGTTTACCCAAAAAACCCCATGTGATTCAGCATCATTTAAAGGAATGCCATTAACGGTCACATTGATTCTTGTTTGGTCTGATCCACGTATTCTTAAACCTGTATAGCCTACACCTGCTCCTGCATCAGAAAAACTGACTACAGATGGAGTGAAATTAAGCAGAATTGGTAAATCCTGTCCCAGATTCAATTTGGCAATATCTGATTTGTCCACCATCTTGAATGTAGTTGGTGTGCGGTCAGAAGCCCTTGTCGCATAGACCATAAACTCTTCGGTCAACAAACTGCTTGGATCCAGGCTGATGGCCAATTCTTCGGTCAAAGGAACACTTAAGTCTATCGTAAAGCTTTCAAATCCCAAAAAACTTGCTCGGAGGGTGTATTTTCCTGGAGGAATATTTTTGATTTCAAACTTGCCATCCAAATCTGAGGTTGAACCTCTGCCAGTACCTACCAATATGATGTTTGCACCGATCAATTCTTCCATGGTGTCTGAATTTTTGATACTACCACGGATACTGTTTTGGCCATAAGCCATTTCTCCTACTAGCCAAAAAGCCAGTATAAATACTAATTTTTTCATGATGATTTTAATGCTGCCATTAAATGGCTTTTGGTTAAACATCAGAAAACCAGGGGAGATTTTCTGTTTTTTTGTTTACCCTTTACCAATACTTTTTTCAAACAAAGATTTTTGCATGCTTGGAACAGAGAACTTACTCTGCGGACTTCGAGTCCTCTTTGTATGGTTAAATTCGTATTGGTTACTCATTTCCCTTCGCCGGCACTACCCGGATCAGGTATTGTGGGTATG